>REGF01000003.1:34243-43906 GCA_003702465.1 Candidatus Nitrosomarinus sp.
GGTTCTATTCAATCTGATGTACAAGAATTAGCAATTAGTTATTATGAAAAATATGTTAGAAATTAGTTTAAACAAATTCTGAAACTAATTTTCCATCAACGTTTTTAATTTTCAACGTTATGTTTTCTTGAAAATGTAATGTTAATCCACCTTCAGCATCTGGATCTTCAACTTTTACCAATTCTAGCATTTTGATTTTATCATATTTTTCCATTTATTATCACCTATTCTGGAATTGATACGGTTTCAATTTTTCCATCTGCTGCTTTGATAAACATAAACCTGTTATCTTTAAAGATGAATGTGATTCCACCTTCTTTATCAGGTTCTTCAACTTCAAGAATTGGTTGTCCTAATAGACCGTCATATTTTGCCATTGTTTATCCAAGAAAAAAGTTCCTTATATCCTAATTGATTATAATTTCTATTTCATTAGAATTATTTTTGATATTGCCTGGTTCAGTAAAATCATGTTTTTGCCATGATGAAAATACTTCGGCTCCAATCTTGTGCTTACCTTTTCCTAAATCAGATGCTTTGAATACAAACTTTTCATTAAAGTCCAAGAATTCTTCTCTAACTTCTTCTTCACTTAATCTGATAAATGGTTCAAAGTTTTTTGCGACTTGAACCCAAATCCTTCTATCTTTCATTGGATTAACTAATTTTGGATTTCTAGTCCAAAAAATAGCAGCTTTTCGATATGAATCAATTGTTCTTCCAAGTTCCTTCTTTCTAAATCCACCAGATGTCAATTTTACACCATATTTGAGCTTCATTGAGACATCGTTGTTATTGTATGCTTTAGTCCAATTTGCTTCATTGAATGCATCTCTTAGTCCTCCTTCGATTGAAAATTGGACATTTATCTCAATATTTTCATCTGAAGAGTACTCTTCTTTGGATTTTTCTAGTGTTATTTCTGAAATTTTGCTTTCTGCCATGCTATAGTTCATATGATTTATATCCGCAATAAGTGCTTTTTCTGAATACATGAATGCAGAAGTAATCAGTTCAGAACCCAAAGAAATCAGTATTTCTGTCACAGAAACTGATATTGGAGTATTATACATTATCCAGCACGAACTTCTAAAGGCTTCAAATGTTGATTTTGCAGGCGTAATTGTCAAACACCCACTAACAAATGAGTGTTGGATGAGAATTAATTCAAGCTCAAAACCATTAGATGAGGTTAAAAAATCAGCAGAATCTGCAATAAAAATGGCAGATGAGTTCAAAGAATTATTTACTTCAAAATTGGGGTAAAAAAAATTGAAATTTTGTCCCAAATGTGAGGTTAAACTAAAGAAAAGTGGATCAGGTTTAGAGTGTTCTAAATGTGGTTATGTTGATGGGGGAAAAGTAGTTGAAAAGAAAAAGATTGTTGAAGAAGAACCTGATTTTTCCCTTCTTGCGTTTGAAGGAAATGAAGGTGAAGAAGCTCATCCTACTGTAAAAATTGATTGTGAAAAATGTGGTCATGATGAAGCAGTTGGTTGGATGTTTCAAACTAGAAGTGCCGATGAACCTACAACTAGATTTTATCGTTGTCAAAAATGTAAATACACTTGGCGTGATTACACATAACGTTTAACTGGAACTTATAGCCAAGAAAATTAAATTGACTTTTGGAGCTAAAACAAATGGTTCGGATGATCTAAAAGCTATCATTTCTGCAATATCGACTTTAGTAGAAGAAGCAACTTTTGTTGCAACATCTGAAGGAATTTCTTTTAGAGGAATGGATCCTTCCCACGTTGCTTTAATTGATATATCTTGGCCAAATTCAGCATTTGAAAAATATGAATGTGATAGTGATATTAAATTTGGAGTAAGAATTGATGAATTTTCAAAACTAATCAAACGTGCAGATAAAAAAGATAGTATCGAAATTAGTATTTCTGAAGAAAATATGTTACTTGTAACAGTTGGAAAAAATAAAAAATATAAAATTCGTCTCATCGAAAGCTCAGCAACTGATACACCATTACCAAAAATTCCTTATGACTCAAAAATTATTTTGACATCATCCAAATTTGATAAAATTTTAGGTGATGTACAAGTTGTTTCTGATTATTTAACAATCAATACATCTGAATCAAAAGGTGATTTTTCTGGAAAAGGTGATTCTGGAGAAGTAGTTATTGATCTTGATAAAGATGCTGATGATATCGAGGAAATTTCTTCAAAATCCGACAGTGTTGGTACTTACAGCCTTGAATATCTTAATCCTGTCGTTAAAGCCGTAGGTAGTAATGCTGGATTTATCACATGTGAATTTTCAAGCGCAAAACCTCTTAGAATTGAGTTTAAAGTAGCAAATATAGGAAGAATCCACTTTTATCTTGCTCCACGCGTGGAAAGTTAAAGCATTTAAACATTGAATAATTCAGTTAGTTTAACTTGAAACTTGTTTTAAAATACGGTGGGACATCAATATCTGCTACAAAAGATATTCAATCAGTAGCCAAACATGTTGTCTCATTATCCAAAAAACACCAACTTACAATAGTCTGTTCAGCAACAAGTGGAACAACTGATGATCTAATTGAAATCTCTGAATCTATCAAAAAAGAAAATAAATCTAAAGCAGAACAGCTTGCATCAAAAATCACTAATAGACATAAACAATTAGCAAAAAAATCTATCAAAAAATCTAACATACAAAAAAAATTACTAACTAAATTAAATGATGATTTTAAAGAACTCCTTGCGCTAATAGATGGATTAGTTTTGTTAGGAGAAGTAACATCTCGTTCAATGGATTACTTAATCTCATTTGGTGAAAGATTTTCTGGAAAATTACTTGCAGCTGCAATAAATGATTTAGGGAAAAAATCTGTTCCACTAACTGGTAAAGAAGTAGGTATTGTTACTGATTCTAATTTTGGTGAATCAAAACCTCTTATGGATACAACAAGATTAAGAGTTTCAAAAAGTATTGACACTTTATTTTCCAAAAAATCTATTCCTGTTATAGGTGGATTTTCAGGAACTGATCAACATGGTCATACCACAACATTTGGTAGAGGTGGTTCGGATTATTCAGCAACAATAATTGGTTCTTGTATAAAAGCTGATGAAATTTGGTTAATGAGTGATGTTGATGGATTGATGACTGCAGATCCAAAAATTGTCAAAAATGCAAAATTACTGAAAGAAGTTTCTTACACTGAAGCAATTGAAATGGCTTTGTTTGGTGCAAAACAAATCCACCCACGAACATTTGAACCACTATTAGCAAAAAAAATTCCAATGAAAATTAGAAATTCATCAAATGTAAAAAATGAAGGAACTTTAGTAACTTCGTCACCATCTGCATCGGTAAAAAATACTGTAAAATGTGTTAGTAATATTCGAAATAATGGATTAATCGATATTCAAGGTGGAAGTATGATTGGAACACCAGGAACTGCTGCTAAAATATTTGCAACTTTAGCTAAAGCTGGAATTAATGTAATGATGATTTCTCAGAATCCTTCTGAATCAAGTATCACAATTGTAGTTAAAAATTCTGATCTCGATAAGGCTGTTAATGTATTGGAAATGGATCTATTAGGTAAAATAATTAAAAAATTAGAAGTGACTACTGGAGTTTCAATTATTGCATTAATTGGTTCAGGAATGCGAGGAACAATTGGTGTTGCATCTAAAGTTTTTGCTGCAATTGAGAAAAACAAAGTCAATGTATCCATGATTACTCAAGGATCTTCAGAACTTAATCTTGCATTGGTAGTAAAAAATGCTGATACAAAATCTGCTGTACGTGCAATACATGATGCATTTACACTTGACAAAATCAATTAAGACAAATAATTTTAAAGTAATAAAATCAGTCAAAATTATTGAAAAAAATTGTTATCGTTTTAATTATTGGAATTTTTGTTACTGGAATTATTTCAGTATCAACTTTTTCAGATCAATATGTTGATGCAGGTTCTACTAAAAAAGTTCATTTCACTCAAACAATTACTTCATCTCCAGATCCTGGATTAGGTTATGAAAATCAACAATTAGCCTTGGTTTTGTCTCCAAATGAAGGTACAATTTATGATGGCTCTATGACATTTACTTCTAGTGAATCAGTAAGTGTTGTTGTTTTACACGAAATTAATCCAAATGATGTGAAAGGGCAAGATACATGGGCTGTAAATGAAAATACAATTTATGGAAAATCTTTAATAAATTCTGAAAAAAAATCAGATTCAATTGAATTTACAGGTGCAGGAGTTGCTTTACATTCAACTAATTCCAAAGAATTTACTGCAACTGTAAGTGTTGATGGTTGGATTAGAGGACAACCAACTCAAGTTCTTGAACAAAAATTTGAACTTCAAAAAGAAGATCCTTCATTATTACTTTCACGGGCTAATATTCCTGTTAACATTCCAATGCATAAAGGCATGCATTCTGGAAATGAAATTTTTTACATAATAACTGATGCAAGTAGTAAAGATTATGTAAATACAATTTCAGAAAAACAAGAATTCAACATTCAATTATCAAAATCCCTTGAAAATATTCCAGAAAATAATCTACAAAAAATTTTTCTTTTTAAAAATGGAATTAAAGGAGATGGAATTTTTGGATTTCAAAATGAAATTTTCTCCAATACTCCTGAACAATCCAATTATACTCCATTAGGAAAAATAATTGAAGTAACATGGAAACCAGGTCAAAAACAAATTGTCTTTGAATCAGCTGATGAAATTTTAGATGCTGAAAAATCAGGAAGAATAAAATTCAATGAAACAAGTGTAGTAGTAAATTCTCCTCAAATTAAGTGGTCAAGCAATCAAATGACTGAACGCTCTGATAAACAAATCACTAACAAAATGTCATTTTCTGGAGGTCAAATTACTGAAATTAATCAAGATGACATGACTGTAACCTTTGTGACACATAGGAGCTGGGATTCGGATGGAAAAACAATTTACTATATTATTACTGATGTATCTCCTATTGGACCATCTAAATTGATAGGTGTGACACATTCTCCATCAATTTCAGAACTCTTAACACATCCATCTATCATTGAACAATACCAATTCAAAAATGGAATAATAGGTTCTGGCTCTTTAGAATTTCAACCAGAAATTTTTAACTTTTCATCAGATAAAGAAAACTATAATCCAATATCAAAAATTTATCTTGTAGAATGGCATAATTCTAAATCAGCAGAAATTTTACAAACAAAATCTGACATTGATTCATTTAAAGATAAAGATCTAATTACAGTTAGTATTGCACGTCCATCAAATAGTGAATACGTAATAAATTCACCAATTGTTGATCCATTTCAATAAAAAATCACTAAACGGATAAATTAGTTGAGAAAAAAATTATTTTTAATTGACTGGAAAACTCTACATCGTCGGTGTTGGTCCTGGACATCATAATCATATGACATTTCGAGCAAAAGAAGTAATTTCTGAAAGTGATACAATTGTTGGATATGAAACTTATGTTAATTTAGTACAAGATCTTATTGGAGGTAAAACTATTCATCGATATGCAATGACTCAAGAAGTTGAACGAGCTCATCAATGTATTGATCTTGCTAAATCTGGAAAAATTGTTTCTTTGGTATCTAGTGGAGATCCTGGGATTTATGGAATGGCCGGATTAATTTATGAGACCCTTGCCGCAACAGGTTGGGATCCCTCTGATGAACTTAAAGTTGAAATTATTCCAGGCGTATCTGCTTTGAATTCATGCGCATCAATAGTTGGTTCTCCACTAATGACTGATTTTGCTGTTGTAAGTATGAGTGATCTTATGGTACCTTGGGAAATTATTCAAAAACGTGTTGAATCAGCTGCTCAAGGTGATTTTGTACTTGTAATCTATAATCCTCAAAGCAAAAAAAGAGTTCATCAATTACAAGATACTCAAAAAATTTTGCTTAAACATAGAAAACCTACAACTCCTGTTGCAATTATTAAAAGTGCATACAGAGAATCACAAGCAATTGTAATGACTGATTTAGAAAATTTACTTAATTTTGATGAAGAGTTGGGTATGACAAGTACTGTGATAGTAGGAAATTCCTCAACTTACACCTACAAAGATCTAATGATTAATCCAAGAGGATACAAATCAAAATATAATTTAGAAGAACAAACTAATCCTAATCTAAAAGTTTAGAAACTTTTTTTGATAGCTTCAGAAATTTCTTCACTAAGATTTAATTTTTCTCTAATAGGACTAACAACTTTAACTAAATAATTTCCAACAGTTTGTTTTAAATCTCCTGGATGCAATTTATTTTCTGCAAAATCTGAATGAAGTTCATCGTAATTAGAATATGAGACATTACCTCCATATTTTTCTGGTCTTTCTACATTCATTTCATTAAACTCATGAAAAATTACATTTTTTGCAATTTCTAAAACTGGATTACTTTCAACATTTTGTTCCTCACACCAAGATTTGCTAATCTTTTTCTTAATTTCATTATCTGTATTGTGAATAAATATGCCTGAGTTAGGGTCTGATTTACTCATTTTTCCTAAAACTTGGGAATTTTCAGTATCAGCTGGTTTTGAAAGTCCAGGTAATAATTTATGATGAACAGAAACTGGAACTTTCCATTTCATTTTGGGAAAAATCTCTCTTACTAACATGTGAATTTTTCTTTGATCCATTCCTGCATGTGCAATATCTACATCTAAAGAATGGATATCAACTGCTTGCATTGCTGGATAAAGTAATTTAGCTACATCTATTTTGTTATCATCTTCAGAACGACCCATAATAGTTAATGTTCGCATTGTTCTAGCAATTGACATATGTTTTGTAAATTTCACAAGTTCAGCCCAGTACTCTGTTTTTTCTTCATATAATTTAGAACCTAAAATAATTTCTGCGTTTGGACAAACTAGTTTGAAAGCATCTTGATAATATTTTGAAACCTTAGAAATTGTTTCCCAATCTCCACCTAATTTATCATTGATTAAAGTATGCCAATCTGCAAGAAAAATTTTACAATTAACTCCAGCTTTAGCAAAATCATTTATCTTAAAACCAGTACTGATGAGACTTCCTAAATGTAAAAATCCAGAAATCTCTAAACCAATGTAATGATTTGGAGAAGAATTTGTTTTGAATAATTCAATTAATTCTTCACGTGTTACAACTTCCTCAGTTGGAGGTTTTTCAATTAAATCAACTTTTTCAATTATATCCAAATCAAAACAACTTTTAAAATCTAAGCCTATAAAGTTATTCAAAAAATTTTGACATGTAGAATATTTGAATATAGGTTAAATTCTACTATTTTTATGACTCTTGAAGAAGGATTAGAATTAATCAATAATTATAAGAAAGGATTAGAAAAATTTTTAGAAACATTGCCTGAACAATCTGTTCAATTAGGCTCAGAAATGATTCAGATTCTTACCTTAAATTCTAAAAATCAAATTGCAAATTTGGAAGCAATAGAAAAATCACTTTTGCGACCTGCAAAATCTTAATTTCCTGAATTTCTAAAATTATTACTTGCAATTTTTTTTATGTTTCCTTAGTTCTTCACTATAATCAAATTCAGCTCCACATGCTCTACATTTTTCCTTTTTTTTGTTATGAGCTTTTTCTTGATGTTTTTTCAATCTTTCAGAATCTGGTAATATTGTTCCACATTTTTTACATTTTAAATCATTTTTGGTAGATCCAAATAATCCCATTGGTTTACAAAGAACATTATAGTATAAAACATAATTTGATTAAGATTTTTTTTGAAATAATTTCAAAAAATAAGATTTATTATTATAATTTTTATTCATCTAAACTTTTTCTTGGTTTCACACTAAGATAAAATGCATGTGCACTAATAATGAACGCTGCAAGAAATACTTTGGTTGCAAAAACTAAATTCCATGGACGATCAGGATCTGGGTAAGCTACTAACAATTTATCAATATCTGGTACTACTCCATTTACAACACCTGCTGTCATTTGTGCATTTAAAACTGTAAAATTGTATAGAACTTCATAAAAAGTAATTATTGTAAATCCAAGTAACATCAATTGAAGTAAAGCCATTCTAGTTCCGACAATTTTATCACCAGCAGTTCGTCTCCAACCAATTCTAGTACAACAATACCATCCAATTATTGTTGAAAAGAATATCCAAGTTGAAACTCTAGCAAAATTTTCAAATGGAATAGTTGTATTATGAATTACTTCTCCCATAACATATGTTCCATGTTCTAACCATTCTAACATTGTAGCGTATACACCAAAAATTAATGATGTAACCATAATTGCACCACAAACATAGAAAATGTACAAATAGACTTTGTAACCTGGATCAGTTTTTTCCAAATGTCGTGGTTTCATTCTATGATTTGCCAAATTTTGAAATATAAAAATTCATACCTATTAAACGAGATTTATAGAGTAGTATTACTAGGATAAATTATTGAATATACCCATAAACATTCCTTTTGTAGGTAAGGAAGAAATTTCAGTGGTTACATCTATTCTTAAAGATGGGGCTTTAACCTCTTCAGCAAATCAGGGAGGAAAACATGTTCAAGAATTTGAAAAATCAGTTTCTTCATTTGTGAAATCAAAATATACTATTGCTGTAAATTCTGGAACAGCAGCGTTACAAGCTGCACTTTATGCTTTAGATATTAAGCATGGTGATGAAGTCTTAATTCCATCATTTACATTTGTTGCAACTGCAAATTCTGTACTTTCTACTGGTGCAAAACCTGTTTTCGTTGATATTTTAAAAGATAATTTTACAATGGATCCAGAGCAACTTGAGAAAAAAATTACAAAAAAAACTAAAGCAATAGTTCCTGTGCACCTATATGGAAATGTAGCTTATCTAGATAAAATTTCTGAGATTGCTAAAAAATTCAATATTCCAATAATTGAAGATTCTGCTCAATCACTTGGTTCCACTTTTAAAAATAAACATACAGGAACATTTTTTGAAATGGGATGTTATAGTATGTATCCTGCAAAAGTAATGACTGCTGGTGAAGGAGGATTTATTGTTACAAACAACAAAAAATTGCGAGACAAATTACTAATGATTAGAAATCATGGAATGGTAAAAGGATATGATACAAGAATTCTTGGTCTAAATTTGAGATTACCTGAAATTAATGCAGCTATTGCAAAAGTACAAATGAAAAAATTACCAAAATTTTTGAAAGCTAGACAAAAAAATGCAAAACTCTTAACAGAATTACTTTCAAAATCAAATCTTACTTTACCAATAGAAAGAAAATATGAAAAAGTTAACTGGTATCTCTACACAGTTACTTCAACAAAACGTAATACTCTATTGAAAAAACTTAATGAAAAAGGAATAGGTGCAGCCTCGTATTATCCAATACCTGTTCACAAAACTCCATTTTACAAATCCAATACTAAATTACCAATTACTGAATGGGCTGCGTCACAAGTACTTTCTTTACCAATACATCCTAAAGTAACTACAAAAAATCTTAAATTAATTTCTAAATCAATTTTTGAAATACTTTGAATAAACTAAGTGATGCAATTGGAAAACTTTGTGAAGTTCTTTTACCCATCCCAGAAGAATTCTATATTGGAAATACAAACTCATCCATTTGTGTATGTACATTATCGAGCATTAAATTATTGAAAGAATTACAAAATTCTCAAATTTTTGAAAATGTT
>REGF01000098.1 GCA_003702465.1 Candidatus Nitrosomarinus sp.
TTGGTACCTCGATGTCGGCTTTTCCTATCCTGGTCCTGCAGCAGGGGCCAAGGGTGAGGCTGCTCGCCTATTAAAAGGGAACATGAGCTGGGTTTAGACCGTCGTGAGACAGGTCGGTCTCTGCCTAATGGAAGCGTGAATAACTGAGGGGAAGTTGCTCCTAGTACGAGAGGAACAGAGCAGCGTGGCCACTGGTTTACCGGTTGTCTGATAAGGCAGGCCGGGCAGCTAAGCCGTTTGGGCTAAGTGCTGAAAGCATCTAAGCACGAATCCCATCCCGAGACAAGTTATTCTTTCGTAAGATGAAGGTCGGCAGCAAAATACTGCGTTGATAGGAAGGTGGTGTAGATCACAAGCTTCGGCGAGTGGTGAGCCAGCCTTTACTAATAGACCAACACATCAGTTCAGCCACTTACATAGAGACTATGCGCGATGATCATATTCATATCATCAAGTGGAACATATACACGACTTGTACGATGATTTCATTTTTAATCATACATAGCGTAAGCTATGCATCATTGATTTCATTTTTAATCATACATAGCGTAAGCTATGCATCATTGATTTCATTTTGAAAAACTAATCTTTGATATATTTGATATCTGAATTTTCATTTGATTCTTTTATTTTGATAATAATTGTTTTACCAAGTTTATTGAATATTCTTTGTCTTTTATCATTTGAAAAAATTAATCCTAAAATCATATCTAATGGAAGAATGAAAGATTTTCCAAAACTACTGAGAATAATTGATATTAAATCTGGTTTATTTCCATCGATTTTTGTAATTTTTAAATTAAAAATTTTTTTTCCTAACGTTTGGCCTGTTTTGTATTCCAAAATAATCCAATATGAAAAAAACAAAATACTTGTTGGAATATACATTCCATCATTTGTTATGAATTCTTCAAAATTTTGATTTAGGTATTGAAATGAAATAAAGAAAATTGAGGTTGATATTAATGAAATGATGATAAAATCTATTATCCATGCAAAAAATCTATCTCTCCATTTTGCAAGAATAATTTTTGATGAATTAAAATTATTGTAATCGCTCACAAATTTTTCATTTAATTACTTAGTAAAATAGGTTAATTTTTAATTATTTTTAATTTTAAATTAGATTAGGCATTAATAGTACTAATTATAATTCAAAGTGAAATAATTTTTGATATCTATTAATCCAATTGATGTATTTCTATGGACATTTCGTAAAAATGAAAAAGATGTTGTTAATCTTTACAATACTTTGTCTCCTGTGATGCAAATCGCTACAGGTGGTAATATGCTGAATTTTGGTTACTGGTCTGATCAATACAGTGATCCTATTGCTGCTCAAGAAAACTTGTGTAGGATTTTTGGAAATTTATCTGAATTATCTACTGCAAAAAATGCACTTGATGTTGGAAGTGGATTGTCTGCACCTTCAAAATTATGGCGAAATTCTTATCCTAATCTTCATTTGTATGATGTAAATATCAATTTCAAACAATTAAAATTTTTAAAAAATGAAAAAAACATCGAATTTTTAAATTCAACTTCTACAAAATTACCTTTTTCAAATAATTCTGTAGATCGTGTTTTAGCTTTGGAATCTGCACAACACTTCAAACCTTTAGGTGATTTTATTTTAGAATCTAAACGAGTTTTGACTGAATCTGGATTATTGGTAATGGCAGTACCAATCACATTGAAGACTTCTTCATTGAGTAAATTGGGATTGTTGAAGTTTACTTGGTCTTCTGAACACTATGAATTGGATTATTTGAAAAATCTGATTTCTTCTAATGGATTTAAAATAATTGATGAAACTTTGATTGGAAGTAATGTTTATGATCCCTTAGCAGATTATTATGTTGAAAATAGACTTTCGTTGAAAAATAAAATTCTTCAACATTATCCTGCATATATGGAAAAAATTCTTCATAAATCTCTACTAAAAATGAAAAAAGCATCAGAAGAAAAAATTATAGATTATGTTTTATTAAAATGCATTTTAAATGATGTCTCTTAATCAAGAAAATTTTTGATTAGTATAGTTTTTATCTTGAGTTAACTGAATTTTATCTAGTGACTGATTCAACTCAACTAAAACTTTATGGTGATAAATGTACACAACTCTTAGCTGAATCTGAAATACGATTTGCTGGAATTGTTGATAAAGATGGCCAATTAGTTGCAGGTGGTTTTAAAGAAGGATTAGTTCCTCATGAGGGAGATGAAACTCGTCTTCAATCCTTTTTAGAATTTGTTTCAAAAGCTTCTATTCGAAAAGAGTATGATGAAAGTTTAGGTCCGATTAATTATTTGGCAGCAAGAAGAGACAAGGCTGTATTGGTAAGTTTTCCATTTCCTATTACACAAATTCTACTGTTAATTTCTGCTGAACCAACTGCAAATATTGAAAATTTAGCAAAAAAAGTTGTAGAAATTTTCACTGATGTAAATTAATTTTTAATTAATGATATCCTTTTAATTTGGTAATTAACAATCATTAATGAAATGAAAGCAACTTTTGGTGCAGGATGTTTTTGGCACGTTGAAGATTTACTTGGTAAAACAAAGGGCGTTACTTCAACTGCTGTAGGATACATTGGTGGACAATTACCAAATCCTACTTATGAAGAAGTTTGTACTGATAAAACTGGACATGCCGAAGCAGTTGAAGTTGAATTTGATCCTGATGAGATATCTTACGAAGAATTATTGGATGTATTTTGGAAAAATCATAATCCTACAACATTAAATCGTCAAGGACCAGATATTGGACATCAATACCGTTCAGCAATTTTTTATCATGATGAAAAACAAAAAGAGATTGCAGAAAAATCTAAACAAAATCTTGACAGTTCTAAAGTGTTTAATGATCCAATAGTTACTGAAATTGTTCCCGCCCCACAATTTTACAAGGCAGAAGAATATCATCAAAAATATTTTAAAAAACAGGGATTTTAAAAAAATTATTTTACGATGAGAACTGGAATTTTTGATGTGTGTATAACATAGTTTGAGACACTGCCAAAGAAAAGTTCTTTTCTGACGCTTCTTCCTCTAGATCCCATAACAATCATGTC
>REGF01000099.1 GCA_003702465.1 Candidatus Nitrosomarinus sp.
TTTGACTAGTTTGATAAATGAACCACTTTATGAATATTTTTTATTAATTCCTCTTGGTACTCATCATGGTGCGTAATTGGATTAAATACTAAAACAATATCTTATTCATGGCATATTTGAGAGTAAAATCCATTCGTGGTCAAAAATACTTGTATCTCGTAAAAAGTTCATGGGATGCTAAAAAAAAGACTTCAAAACAGACAATTATCAAA
This sequence comes from Candidatus Nitrosomarinus sp., assembly GCA_003702465.1. GTDB lineage: Archaea > Thermoproteota > Nitrososphaeria > Nitrososphaerales > Nitrosopumilaceae > Nitrosopumilus. The sequence continues at coordinate 213 of REGF01000099.1, forward strand.
TATTTGGGAATAGAATCTGATGTGACTATAGATGATGTTCCTGAGGAGTATAGGGATTCTAAAAAAATTTGTGATTATTTCTTAAATCAAAAATACTTTCAGCCTAAAGTCCAGAATGAATTTATTCAAAAATTGCAGTCAGATCTGCTATCATCATTTAAAACTGGCGATTTTGTAAATGCTCATTCTATGCTTAGTTCTTACGAAAAAATATATGGATTTGGCTCTTTCCTTGATGAAGTTTTAATTCCTTTAATTGGTGAAATTGGGAATTTGGGAAATTCCCAAAAAATTGATTTGGGAACTCAAACAACTTGTTATAACGCTATTGAGGATCTACTGACTAAGATTATTGAAAACAATTCTGTAAATCCTTCTAAGAAAAAAATCTTAATTTGTGTACCTAATGGTGAACAACATACATTGGGAACAAAAATTCTCCAAACTAAACTTTCTATGAAAGGAAATATAGTTTACAATCTTCCTCCATTCACCCCAACATCATTAATTATGGAATCCATTGAACATGATGGTCCTGACTGTGTTTTCATTTCTGTAACTTTAGATGAGAATATCTTATCAGCTAAACGAATGGTTGAGAAAATTAATGAAAAATATGGTCTTCCAATTATTGTTGGTGGAAATGCAATAAAAAATGATTCTGAAAACTGGGATCTTACAATAGGTAAAAATCTCTCAATTCCAAAAATTCTAAAACTTATCCAATCTAAGAAATTACAAATTATTACAACTAATTGATTTTAAATCTATTTTCTAATTGATTTACTTCTTTTTTGATGACTTTTTTTGTTCAATTTTTTTTAAATTTTTTTCCTTTTTATCTATCTCTTTTTTGATTTTAGCCTGTTTTTCTTTTAATTTCTGATTTTTAGTCTTTATTTTCTCATCAATTTTTTTACGCTTTCTCTCTAGAATTTCAAATTTTTTCTCTTCTTTGATGATTTGTTTCTTAGCTTTTTCTTGTTTTTTAGCCTCAATTTTTTCTTTTTTTGTTTTATTTTTGATATTTTCCTTTTCTTTTAAGATAATTTTTGAGACTTTCAGTCTTTCTTTAACTGATTTATTGAGATCTTTTTCCATTATTTTGATTTCTTTTTTCAGTTTTTCTGCTTGTTTAATTTCCTCTTTTTCTGCGTTAACTTGTGAAATTATCTCATCATACTCTTTCTTTGTTTTTTCTAACTCTGTTTTCTTATCTTTAATTTCTTCAGCCCTTTTTGCTTGTTCAATTAACCTTGTTTTTTGTTCCTCAGCCATTTTTGCTAATTTTATTTTTTCTGCATTTACTTCTGATTCTATTTTGACTTGTTCTTCTTGTGCTTGAATTAATTGATTCCTTTGAGTTTCTAGTTCTTTAGCAATCACATCTTTTTCTGAATCAATTTTCTGTAAAATTTTTGCTCTCTCATCTTTTACTTTAGCTAATTCTTTTCTTTGTAAATTTACAGTTTCTGTTAATTTTGTTTGTTTTTGAATTAATATTCTTTCATCATTAATTTTTGCCTCTAAAATTTGTCTTTCTTCTTTTAATTTCTGTTCATTATTCTTTCGTTCTTCCATTAATTTATTTAATTTGTTTTTTTGCTCATCTACTTCTTTTGTATCCTTTTCTTGTTCAATTATTTCTTCTTTCTCTTCTTTTATTTTATCTGAAATTTTATCTAAATTTTGTTCTGAGTCTACTGGTTTCCATCCTTTAGGCATAGCTCCCTTACTTTTATTTTTATCTTGTTCAACATGTTCAATTTTAATTTCATCTTTTTGTTTTTGAATTATTTTTATTCCAAAATTACTTTCTAAATATTTCTTATCTGATTCATAGAGATTTTTCTTTTTTTTCAACATTATTTGTATATGTTCTAATCTACCAGGATCTCCTTTTCCTGAGTCCATTAATTTTTTGATTTGCTCAGATTCACTTTCTTTTTTCATTATTTTTTCTTCAAAAACTATTTCTGCATTTATTTTACTTTCTAAATACATTCTATCTGTATTGTAAAGTGGTTTTTTCTTTTTTAGAAAATCAACTATGTGCTCTAGCCTTCCTATGTCTCCTGAATTCTCATCAATTAATTTTTCAATTTTTTCAATTGTTTTTAAAACAGTTAATTTTTCCATTTTAATCCTCTAAACTATTTTTCAATAATTGTAGTATAAAACAACTATTAATTCAATAATTTGTATTTTTCTTGAATGAATTTTATAATTTTTGATGTTTTTTAGTTTATTTTATAACTCAATTTTAATTTTTAATTGTTCGTTAATATCATCAATTACCGCTTGCATGATGTTAGTATTTGATGTAAAGAATCCTCTGTAATCTTTATCTCCAAGATCCTCTGCTACTAAACCAAATGGACCTTTTTCACTTCTTGCAGCAACAATCCACATTGGAGAAATATTTGTACCATCACAACTAACCACTTCTGCAGTTTGTGGTGGATGTGGAGCCAATTCTGGATTGATGAAATTTCCAATGATCCATGCTTTTGGAATTTTTGATAATATTTCCATATATCTATCTTCAACATACTTGTATCTTTTTTCTGTTTCAAATGTTGCTAGTAAAGGCGTATTGTGTTTTATTGCATAATTTTCCATTAAGATACTCAATCTGTAAAGTTCTTCTTTACCTGTTTTAAAATTCACATAATTTGCTTTTTGGTACTCTTCTAATGACCATAATAAATTATGATTTGTAATATCTGTTAATTCTTTTTCAGCAAAAGTTGGAAATTTTGCCCAAACATCATCAATGAAACTGACATAATGATCTGTCATACATTAACATTTTTTTTTTGATATATAACATACTAATTATTTCTACAAATAG
>REGF01000100.1 GCA_003702465.1 Candidatus Nitrosomarinus sp.
AGAAAGTCTAGGATGGTATTATTATGATGATGAAGGAGTTGAAACCAAAAAAACTAATCTTATAGAAAATGGAATTTTGAAAAACCACATGCAAAATAGAGAAACATCGGAAATATTCAATTCCATTCCTACAGGAAACATGAGAGCTACAAGTTATCGATATATGCCATTAATTCGAATGGCTTGCACATGTATTGGTAATGGAGATCAGGAAGTAAATGAAATAATTAAAGACGTCAAAAATGGATACTATATTTCAAACATGAAAGTACCTTCAATAGACATGAAGCGCTACAACTGGAGCATATCATGTCAATACGCACAAAAAATTGAGGATGGAGAATTAACAGATTTACAAAGAGATGTAATAGTAATGGGCACTGCACCTGAATTTTTTAATTCAATAGATGCATGCGGAAATGATTTCACAGTAAGACCAATAACTAATTGTGGAAAAGGAGATCCTATGCAATCAATGATCATGGGAAACGGTGGACCAACTATCAGAGGAACGGCAACAGTCAAAAGTGTTAATTAGAATGGAAAAAAAATTACAAGAAATAAAACAACAAGTGATAGAATGTACAAAATGTGAATTAAGTAAAACACGTAATAATTCAGTTGCTGGAAAAGGGAATTTTAAATCAGATGTAATTTTCGTAGGAGAAGCTCCAGGAAAGAATGAGGATTTGAAAGGAGAACCATTCATCGGAATTGCAGGAAAAAAACTTTCAATGGCATTAGAAAGTGCAGGAATTACAAGAGATGAAGTTTACATAACAAATATTGTCAAATGCAGACCGCCAAATAATCGAGTTCCAACAACAAATGAAAGAGAGACATGCAAAGATTATCTAAAAAAAGAAATTGAGATAATTAAACCAAAAATTATTTGTATTTTAGGGAATACAGCATTTGGATCACTGTTAGATGGAAAAGAAATTACAAAATATAGAGGAAAAATAGTTAGAAAAGACAATCAATTATATTTTTTAACTGTTCATCCAGCTGCTACAATTTACAATCAAAAATTAATTGATGTTTTAAAAAATGATATTGAGAAATTGTTCAAATTGATAAAAGAATTAAATGATAATAAAGAAATTCAGATAGATATTGAATATACTTCCTAGAAAATTTTATCAAAAAGATACAGTGATTGTTGCAAAAAGACTATTGGGAAAAAAATTAGTTAGAAAAATAGGCAATTATGAAATTTCAGGAATCATAACAGAAACAGAGGCATATAGGCACAATGATGACCCTGCTAGTCACGCATACAGGAAAATTACTGATAGAAATAAGGTAATGTTTGGGGATGTAGGAATATCATATGTGTATTTTACATATGGAATGCATTATTGTTTTAACATAGTTGCAAAAAAATCAAAAGTTCCAGCAGGTGCTGTTTTAATTCGTGCAATTCAACCAGAGAAAGGAATTAAAAAAATGCAAGAAAATAGAAATTTAAAAAATTTAAAAAATCTTACAAATGGTCCTGCAAAACTTACACAAGCATTAAAAATCACAAAAAAACATTATGGAATTGATTTAACAAAGAAATCTGAAATATACATTACAGAAGGAGAGAAGATTAAAAAAATTATTGAATCACCAAGAATAGGAATTAAGAATGGAAAAGAATTCTTGTGGAATTTTAAAGTTGAAAATTAATTTTTAGAATCTTTATTGTTTTCATCATCTAAGGATTCATCTAATGTCCATGGTGCAAATTTTACCATAATACGTTGCCAGTCTAATTTTAAAACCAATAGTACAACACCAGTCATCATTGCACCAAAAATTAAAATTCCAATGTAAACAGGAGTTGGATCATCTACATTTTCTAAAAATGGTTCAACAAAGGACAATCCAATGTAATGAGAGATAAATACAATAATGTAACTAAGGACAATTTTTCCAGCTAGTGTTGCAACAAAAAATCTTTTTGCATTATATTTTGCAAGACCAAGAGGTATGAAAATAATATCATCAGGCATTGGAGTTGCAGCTGCAAAAAATGCAGCGGCTGCACCATATTTTTTAACTAATCTTTCAAAGGGTTTCATTCTTTTTCTTGTTTTTGGATTTAAAATTTTACGACCACCAAAACTTAGAAAAAATATTATTTGTTTTGCGACAGTTGCACTTATTGCAGAAACTAAAGCAAGTATATGCAAATCATATTCAGAGCCTACAGACATGGTTGCAAGAAGTAAAAATCCAGGCAGAGGAACAAAGGGAACTAAAGAACCTATGAAATTGACTAATGCTAGTATGATATATCCATCATCAGGAGCAAATGGAAAAATATCAGTTAGCTCCATTACTCAAATCAAAATTAGGCGATATTTAATCAAAACTAACATCAAAAAATCAAAGTGAATAATAATCACAAGAAAAAGGGGTATTCATGAGTTATGAATTAATCATGGAATATTATCAACAAGTTCAAGAGATATTTTCAAACAATTATTTTCAAGAATATGGGATAATTGGTTTATTTTTAAATTCGTTATTATCAGCTACAGCAATTCCAATACCAACAGAAATTTTAACATCAGCATTACTAATAGGAGGAGAAAATATTTTTCTTGTAGCACTAGCATTAGTCATTGGTTCAGTGATTGGAGGAATCTTAAATTATTTCATAGGGTTTGGTGGAAATAAATTATTTAAAAAAATCAAAAAAGAATCTGATATTGAAAAAAATGAAAAAAAACACAATAAGATCTTAGATAAGTTTGGATGGAGTGCAATATTTTTTGCAGCTTGGATTCCAGTTATTGGAGATCTAATTTTAATTTCAGCAGGAGTCAAAAAAATGAAATTTACAAAATTTTCAATTTTTATGATTTCTGGAAAAATAGTCAAGACAATTGTCGTTGTTGGAAGTCTTGGAACAATATTTTAAAAAAATACAAAAATTTAATCTAAAACAGGTAGGGAGTAAAGAGATGATTAAAATACATTCAAAATTAGATTAGTAACATGGTATCAAAAAAGTTCAAATTAATTTGTCAAGATATAGGCTCAATTAGCCCATTTATCAGAT
>REGF01000101.1 GCA_003702465.1 Candidatus Nitrosomarinus sp.
AAATAATTTAAAAAATAATTTAAAAAATAATTTAAAAAAATAATTTTAATTTATTAAAAATATTCTAGTGCCTACTTTTTAAAATATCAAATTTTTTTCTTGATTTACTATTTCGAGGATGAGTTCTTAACATATGTCCACAACATGGACACCATGTTCCTTCCCATTGAATAAAAATTTCACATATCTGACATCGTTTCTGATTATTGAGATATCTATTTTTTCCAAAATTTTCTGCCTTATGGTCTAAACAAATTTTTTTACAAGTCATAATAATTAACATGAACATGAGTTTGAGTGTCTACAATATTTCTACAACAATTACAGATTGTGGTAATGATTAAACTACATTTTGTGCATAAATCCAATTCTTTAATTTCACAACCACATAATCGACATAATTTATTATTCATTTTTAAAAAAATGGAACTGCCTATTTTTTAGATAGTACAGATAAGATAGGCATGGCATCCCATTCATACATAGAATATTCTAAAATGCCAGAACATATTTGATCATATTTTTTGAAAAAATTTTCTGCTTCACTTTTAGTTGCCTCAAATACAGCCATTCCTGTAAGATTGTCATTAAAGGGTCCAGACCACATTATATTACCTGAACTTTGCCAAGAATCCACTAAATTTTGTATTTCAGGAGTAATTCTTTCAATATCAGAGGGATTTACTTGTTCTTTAAACACTGTAATGATAACCCAAGGTTTTGTTTCAATTTGACTCATAAAATAAATTCTCAAGTATCTTTTTAAAATTAAAGAACAGTCTCATCGGATAAAATAATATTTTAAAACAATTCTTAAAACTAATCTTAATTCAAATAATTCAAGATTTTTTCTTCAATTAATCCTGATTGATAATCTTTCAAAGTGAACAAAATAGTATCAATCCCAAATAATTTTGCTGCATCTAAATTTTCTTGTTTATCATCAATGAACAATATATCATCAGAGGCTATTTGGTCACATACATATTGATAAATTTCAGAATTAGGTTTAGACATTTTTAATAAATTTGAATAAAAATGATAATCAAAATCTTTCAAGAGATTTTTTTCAATATGCTCGGAAGTTTCAGGAGTCAAATTTGACAATATACCAATGGAATTACCGTTTATCTGTAAAGATTTTGCAAAATTTAAAAATTCTGTATTAATACTAGATTTTTTTAAAAAGGTTTTACTAATTATTTTTTTATCAATTTCAATATTTGAATCTAAAACATTGTTCCAAAATTCATTTTCATTAATTTTAGACTCAAATAAACTGCAAAGATTGTTGTTGAATTTGGATTTTATTTCATTGAATGGTTTTTTTATTTGAAAAGAAATTTCATCATATAGCCAATCATCATTCCAATTAATCAAAACACCTCCAAGATCAAATAATACAGTCTTATCCATAAAATAATTGCAAAATTTTTATTAATTAAATTATTTATTTTAAAAAAATTATTTAGCACTATGAATTAGTATTATTTTTCGGTGTGTTTTTGTAATATCTTGTCTATTTCATGTAATGCTAACTTATCTCTACCAATAACATCAAACTTTTGCAAAATAGATTCAAACAAATCTTCTTCTTCTATTTGTTCGTGTACAAACCATTCAAGAAATATACTAGTTCTATGGTCATTTTCATTTTGAGCAGTATTGATTATTTTATCAATAGATTTTGTAACTTTTTGTTCATTTACTAATGAAGTTTTAAACACTTGTTCTAATGATTTCATATTTTGTTTAGGCTTTTCAATTGATGGGATTACAGTATGAATTTTTAGATCATTAAGATATTGTATAATTTTGAGCATATGATCACGTTCTTCAGTAGAATGATTCTGGAAAAATGTAGAAGCACCATCATAACCATTTACTTTACACCAAGATGATATGTAGAGATAGTAATTTGAAGCGTTTGCTTCCATAGCTATTTGATCATGAAGTAAATTCAATATTTTTTTAGAAATTTTCATAAGTTTTGTTAAATTTAATTGAATTTAAGGAATTCGAAATGAAAATAAAAAAATAAAATGAATTTGTAGACCAAGCATGGAAATTGGAGAAATAATAGTACCAGCAGCTATAATTTCTGCAGTAGGCATTATGATAGGGACACGAATTTGGATTATGTTTAGAAAATGAGTTAAAATTAATGTAGATTAGCACTATGCGTTATTAAAAAACACCTAAAATAGATGTAAAAATCAATTTAGTTCATACATGTTGGATAATGCAAAAATAGCTCTGATAGCAGGATTTGTCACAGTTGTTACGTTATCTGTAGCATTACTCTTTGTATGATTCTATAAAAAATCAATTAAAAATTTCAGTACATTTGTTTACTAGTAATTAATTAAATAAGTATGAGAAAAACATTAGGAGATTACAATATTGAAAAATCATCATCAGTTGATATGAATAATATCAATTGGTCCAAAAAAAAAGTTAATGATGATAAAAAACCTAAAAAGAAAAAAATTCTCAAAACAACTCAAATTCCATCAGGAACAAACATAATTTACAAAAATGAAGATAAGAAAATAGTAAATTCAAAAAAAATAATTAAAATCAATAATGAACAAAATTTACAAAAATCTAAAGAAAATACAGTTAAAAGAATTGAAAGTAAAGACTCATCGTTAGGACAGGTTAAAGAAAGATCATATAAGAGACCTGGACGATGATAGCCTAAAATGAGTTAATAGTTGAAACAGTTTTAATTAATAAAAAGTAGGAATAATTAAAGAAAATGTCACGAATTAAAGAAAAATTTGAAGAATTGGAAAAACGAAATGAGAAAGCTCTCATT
>REGF01000102.1 GCA_003702465.1 Candidatus Nitrosomarinus sp.
AGTTGCGAGTATCCAGCTGCAAGTGTTGCATCTTGAATTGCAAATTTACGTAAGATGTATGGAGGAAAATTAAATTTAACTCTTGAAGGGTTTTTACAGAAAACTAGTACTACTGGGGCATCAACACATGATTGAAAATTACATGCATCAACTAACTGCCTTTTTTTCTCAGGACTTTTGATATAAAATATTTCAAATCCTTGAAAATTACCTGCAGTAGGAGCAGTATCAGCAGCAGCAATAATTTTATCAATTTTTACTGTTTCAACTGGTTTATCAGAAAACTTTCTAGTTGAACGTCTCTTTTTCATTACTGCAAATAAATCGGTGTCTACTACTTCTGCAGATTCTGAACGCAAGACAAAATCTAGTAATTGATTTGGTAAACCAGGATCAAAATCATCAGGAGTACTTTGTGGAATATACTCTTCAGGAGAAGCAAAATCATCGTCAGGATGGAAATCCCTCATCAATAAAATGTATAATTTAATGATATTAAAGAATAGTCAAATGTTTGAGATTATTCTTGGACAAATTTGTCACATCCAGAAGTACAAGGTTTATTCATTACTCCTTCACATTGACCAAATTCATTATGCATAATTCGATGATGACCGCAAATTTTACATTTTTGTCTAAAATGCATAATTAGTTCAGCAACAGAAATTTTAGATTGTTCAATTTTTGATTCAATGGAACTCATTGTAAAAAATTAACCTTAGCAGTTATTTTAAAGATGTGATAAATCAAAAGATAAAAGAAATAAAATAACAATTAATATTTTGAGTGTTTTACCAGAATGAACGAACTCTAGGTACATTTCTGTATTTATCATGGAGTATGAATCCAGACATCAGTCCTAAAACTGCACCAAATAGTACATGTAAGAATGCAGAATACCATAATACAAAGTCATTACCTTGTATCAATGTCAATAATGCTTCTTTTTCTTTAGGCAAAATCGTTATGATTGAATCACCAGAGTCTAAAGCAGTTTCAAGTAATGGCATCATTACTAAAGTATGCAGTGGCAAGAACGCCAAACTAAATACAATTGCTCCGGTAACTGCACCAGTTAAAATTCCCTTTGGAACTGTAATTATTCTAAATGTTCTCCAATATGATGCTGACAAATTGTAAGCAATTCCAATTAATGCTGCAACTGTAATGTGCATCATTAAACCAATCATAACAGCTCCAAAACCTTCAACGCCCATAGGAATTCCTATAGTTTTGTAAAAGGTTCCATGTGGAATGTTTAATTGTTGATCAATTGAGAGAAATGAAGAAAATAGTGCACAACCTGCAACTAAACCAGCTCCAAATCCTACTTTAATAGCACCTTTTCGATCTGATTCTTCTTCATTTACGGAACTCATCATAGAATCTCAGAAAGAGGTATTTTATAAAGGAAACACAAGTCAGCGATAGTGGTAAGATCATAGTATTTTTAGACTAAATTAGATTCAAAATGTCCAAAAATACATAGTTTTGAGAAATTATTAATAAAAATTACAATCACTGTGTCTATGAATTCAAAAATTTACATATATGGGATCATTTTATTTGCAATTTTTGCAGTATTAACAAATCAGATAGTTCATGCAGAGGATATTGAAAGTATCCAACCAGAATGGACAGAAAGTCTTGCGGATTGGTGGTTAGAAGAAACAATTTCAGATAATGAATTTACTCAATCATTAACATATTTGACAAATAATGAGATAATCAAAATTCCAGAAGACAAGAAAACAAAAATTGAATTCTCAAATCCAAGTTTAATGCAAAATCAAGAATTTGGAAAATTTTCGATATTTTACATGAGTATAGAAAACTATGGAATTGAGCCATATCCAGGGCGTATTTCAAGTCCAGAACCATATTCAAAAGAAATGAAAGCAGAAAAAATCGAAGTGTGGTTACGTCAAAATCAATATTTTGAAAAACAAATAACATACCTAAATGACAATATGAAATTACCACATGACATAGTTATAGGATTAGGAGAATGTCAAGAAGAAAAATCATTTTACAATCAAAATACAAAAATGATAGTCATATGTTATGAATTAATTTTTGATGTATATGACAGACTAACTGAAGAATACAAATCAAAAGGAGTATCTGAAAAGCAGATTTCAAATATAACATTAGACGTAGTGGATTTTATTTTTTATCATCAAATTAGTCATATGTTATTACAAGTCATTGAAAATAATGAAAATAAGACAAATTCAAACAATAATGAGTCATTCATAGATACATTGTCAAATCATATAAAATTAAAAATACAAAAAGATAGAGAAAATTATTCAATTACAAACATCTCAATATGGTTTAAAATAATGCACGAAGTAGAGAATTTGAAAAGGCCGCATATGTGGAATACACATTCACTTAGTTTAGAAAGACTTTCAAATATTGCATGTCAAGATTCAGCATTTAGCTCAACTGTAACATTAAACTATATTCAAAAAGGCATATTATCAAAACAAAATATCATAGAATGTAAAAGTGTATTATTAGAACAAAAAATAAAATTAGAAAAAATTAGCAATACAATATTAAGATAAATAAATGATCATGCTCAAAATTATCAACAATCACAATCCCAATCTCCGATGCTCAGCTAACATACACCTGTTAAAGACAACAAGAAATCC
>REGF01000103.1 GCA_003702465.1 Candidatus Nitrosomarinus sp.
ACAGATGGCTGTCCTGACACAATATTTGGTGACTACTCTGCTATTTCTCCAAAATACCAATCATTAGATAATGATATGGACGGCATTGATGATAGATGGGATCAATGTCTTACTGAACGTGAAAATTATAATGGCTTCTTAGATTTTGATGGATGTCCTGATGTATTTGGTGCAGAATCTACTGTAGTTCCAATCACTGATTCTGACTCAGATGGTTATGATGATGAAGTTGATTCATGTCCATCTGAACCTGAGACTTGGAATAAATACAAAGACACAGACGGTTGCCCAGATTCACTTCCTTAAATAATTAATATCTGCAAAAATTAATTTTCTTATGCTCCCAAAGTTTTCTAGCAAAGCGTTTTTGGCACCAATGGCTGGAGTTAGTGATCCTGCACTTAGATTACAATGTAAAAAAATGGGTGCAGGACTTGTAGTAACTGAATTTACAAGTATTCATAGTATTGTTGCAAAAGAAAAACAACTTAAAGAACACATGAAAAGTATCACAGAATTTATTGAATATTCTGAACAAGAGCGTCCATTATCTGTTCAATTATTTGGATCAGATCTTAATGCATTAGAAAAAGCTGCAAAAATTGTTGAACCTTATTTTGATATAATTGATTACAATATGGGTTGTCCTGCACCACATATTACACAACAGATGGCAGGAGGAGCTTTATTACAACAATCAAATCTTACAGAACAAATTTTCAAAACTCTCGTAAATGCAGTAAAAAAACCTGTAACGTTAAAAATTCGTTCAGGGGTTACTGATGCAAGTCGTTATTTGTTTAAAGATATTGCTGAAATTGCTGAAGATGAAGGAATAGAAATGATTACATTTCATCCACGTACCGTAAATCAAGGTTATTCTGGAAATGCAGATTGGGAATTAATTAAAGAACTCAAAGAAATTTCAAATATCCCAATTGTTGGAAATGGTGATATTACTACTCCTGAAGATGCAAAAAAAATGATTGATGAAACAAATTGTGATTATGTAATGATTGGCCGAGGTGCAATGGGTAATCCATTTTTATTTGAACAAATTAATGATTATCTTAAAACTAATTCTTATCAAGAATATTCTTTTAATGATAGACTCGATTCTTTTTTTGAATATCTGCATTTAACAAGTAAATACAAAATTAAATTTGCAAATCTAAAGGGCCAAGCAATTCGCTTTACTAAAGGAATGAAAGGAGGTTCAAAAATTCGTTCTAAAATTACCCTTACAACAAATATTGAAGAATTAGAAAAAATTATGAAGGATGCATACTTAACATCCTAATTCTCCTTGTCTATGTTAATTTGTGCTTAGATTTTTTCTTGTGCTTTTATAGTTATATTGTAATAAATAATATCCCTTCAAAAATATGTCCTCCAAAAGGATAACGACCTGAGAGGAGCGTGACCTCTCAGCAGATTATATTTTTAATAATTATAGAGCTTCAGAATCTTTCTTTTTTGTTCCAATGTTTAAAACATAATCAACATTACTAATTGAAATAATCCCATCAGTATTTTCACCCGTATATGCTTCATTTTCTATTATTTTACAAACTTTTTCAACCATGGAGTCTTCAACAATTGTACTAATTATTGCAACTTTGTTATATTCTGCTCTAATTGTTTTTGTTCCTCTTTCTGAACGGATCTTTTGTCTTTTTCCTGAACCTCTCCCATTTCCTTCCATGACAGTAAATCCACCTACAACACCTGTAATTGCATCAGAAATTAAATTAATTTTATTTGCCTGAATTGTTGCTTCAATTTTCTTCATCAACATATTTTGTAAAAGGTTCAAAATATATCCTATGTTATTTTCTCAATACTCTTGGTTATTGTGTAATCCTATTTTCTTTTTAGTATAAAATTAAATTAAAATTATGAAAAGTGATGAGAAAAGGTCTCATAGACTCAATTATTTACTAAAATGTTATTTGAGTAATCCTGAAGAATCTGAAATTTATCGTAGAGCTAAACAAATGGGTGTCACTGATTCAACTGCCAAGGATTACATTCGTACTGTAATAATACAAGCCCAAAAAACACACAGAAAAAATTTTTGAATATATATAAAAATTAAAAAATTAACTATTTACGAATAAATCTCTAGAAATCTTAAACAAGCTATTCATAAATAATGAATGTGAGGAAAAATTAACATGAGTGATATGCTACTTGATGATGTAAATTCTTTATTAGATGGGGATTTTGGTGATGATCGTATACTTAAGCAAATTGCTCGAGCCTGTAAAAATAATGAAGTAATTAGTAACTATGAGCGAAATTATGTCCAAAAATTAGCAGAACAACATTTAGGACGAAAACCTCAAACTAGTCAAAAATCTGAAACAACTACACCTGAAATCCCAAAAATTGAAATCCCAAAACCAGAACCTCTTCTTACACAAACATCTTCACCTACACATAATTCAAGTTCTAAAAACTCAAAATTATTTTTGGGTTTTGGAGCAATTGCAGTAGTAATTGTTGTTGCAGCAGCATTTGGACTTTCAAATAATCTTGATTCATCTCAACCACCTGTAGTATCTGAAATTGAAATAGAGTTGTCTATTCAAACTGATTTATCTTCATATGTTAAATCTGATTTGATTTCTATAAGTGGTATATCT
>REGF01000104.1 GCA_003702465.1 Candidatus Nitrosomarinus sp.
TTTTGCCAAGGCTCCAATATCTTTACTAGAGTAAATTTCATCTGAATCTTTCAAAAATATTCTGTCCCCTTTTTCCATTTCTTTTCCATTGAATTTTCCTTGTAGAAATTTGGTTATCTCTGGAAGCTCTTTTCTGTCTATGTTATTGTGAAAATAACAAATTCCTTTAACTGATTCATAGTCATAAGCGGTTCCATTTCTATACATGAAGACTCCAATGAAATGTGCTTCATCTTCTGGTTCTCGTACACATTTAATTTCCCAATTTAGTAATTTAGTATCATCATAATTGAAATTACTCATTTCTTCTGAAGTAATTTTCCAATATCTCATTCTGTCTTTTTTTGCCATATGTTATATCCTAAAATTTTCTGGTATAACTATCTAACCCTATTGAATATCTGGAAATCTAAATTAGCAGGCTGATAAAATAATTTTTGTGAGTATAAGAAAATCCATTAGAGAACAGTATTTGAAATTTTTAGATAGAGAACCTACTTTGGATGATTTAGATTTTTACTTTCAAGAAATAAAAAATAAAAAAATCAATTTAGAACAATTGTCATTAATTCTTAAAAATTCCAATGAATTTGTAAAACTGCAAAAAGTGAATTCTGATAAAATATCTAGAAAAATTGATACATACAATGATGTTCGCATCAAAGGTCAAACAATTTCATCAGGATATCGTGAATCAGAAGACCGATATGAGGAAATTTTTAAATTTTGTAAAAAATTTAATCGTCCAATATCTGTTTTAGATTTGGGTGCAGCTGAAGGTTATTTTACGTTCAGATTATCTGAAGATTTTTCTGGAGTTTTTATTGCTGTGGAAAGCGATTCTCAGAGAAATTTATTGGATAGTTGTAAAAAAAATAACAATCGAAATATCTTACTCTTAGAAAAACAAATGAACTTGAAGAATCTTAAAAACCTGAAAGAAGTTCAACATTTTGATATAGTGTTGGCTTTGAATATTGTACACCACTTTGATGAGCCTTTTCAAGATGTAATTGATACATTAGTTTCAATGTCTTCATTTTGTTTCTTTGAACATCCAAATTCATTGGAAAATTCTGCAACAAAAAACTCACATCGATTAAAAAATGAAAAATTGAATCTAGAAAAATTTGAACCTCAATTATTAAACAAAAATGAATCAGGGTTAGGAGATTCTACAAATAAAAAACTTCAAAGAAGTATGTGGTTGTTAAAAAATACTAAATCAAAAACAATTGATCGTCCTTGGCGTGGTACTCAAAAATATAATGATGAATTTGGTCCTGATACTCAAATTGACATCAAATCTAATTTTGATGAAATTGTTATCGATTATAGCTTAAGAGATGAAAGTAGACCCTGGATTCAAGGTATTGATTTGAGAACATTTTTAGAAAATAATGGAGTGTATCCAACAAATGACGACATTCTAAATTTGATTGATAACATGAAAGTTGATAATGCTAGAGATTTAGGACCTCATAATTTGATATTAAATGGACATGAATTGTTTGCTATTGATCAAAATGATAAACTAGATCCTGTAAACACAAAAGAAAAATTAAAATCATTTTTAGAACAAAGCGGATTATTATAATTTTTAAAATTATTCGGAAGATAGATTAATCAGTATTTTTTAAATTGATAATATGACAAACTATCAAGTTCATGTAACAATTGAAAATAAGCCTGGAATTAGTGATCCTGAGGGTAAAACGATTTTGAATGATTTAGTTTTGAAAGGTACTCACAAAAATGTCTCTCAAATTAAAACTGCAAAAATGTTAAAATTCTCAATTGATGAAACTGATAAAGAAACTGCTCAATCAAAAATTAAGGAAATTTGTGATGAATTACGAATTTACAATCCTATGGTTAGTGTAGTAAAAATTGATGTTTTTGATGCTTAATCTGATTCAATATTCTCTATAGTGGCATTAATCAAAATTTTGCTTCGTAAAAATTCTGTTAAATCTGTTTGAGTAATTACTCCTGCCAATTCACCATCTTCTAAAACAACTAGACGTCTAATGTTGTTGTTTAACATTTTTTGAACTGCTGATTCAATTGAGGCATTAGGTTCAACCCATTTGAAATTCTTTGACATGATTGTTTCTAGAGGAGTTGATTGTGATTCTTTATTGTCTGCTACAATTTTTCTTACAATGTCTCTTTCTGAAACAATGCCTATTGGTTTGCTGTCATTTACGACTACTAGAAAACTGATCTCTTTATCTTTAAGAATAATTGCTGCATCTTGTGCTTTTTTTGTTTTTTCAATTGTAATGACGTTTTTTTGCATAATGTCTCTTACTTTAGCCATAGCGATCCCCCAAACTATTCACTTAAAAATTGTATCAGGCTGGGCTCAAATTAAATAACTCTGAAACTAAAAACTAATGTGAATGTTGGAGTTGTAGTTTTTCCAGGAAGTAATTGCGATCGAGACATGTATCATGTCTTATCTGATGTTTTTAATTTAAATGCCCAATACTGTTGGCATGATAAACCGCTACCTGACAATCTTGACGCTGTAGTTTTACCTGGAGGATTTTCATATGGTGATAGATTGCGAGCAGGTGTAATTGCTGCAAACAGTCCAATTATACAAGATGTAAAAAAAATTGCTGAAAAAG
>REGF01000105.1 GCA_003702465.1 Candidatus Nitrosomarinus sp.
TAGTTTTAGATGAAGAATTAACAATGAGTTTGATTGAAAAATTAAGAGATCATTTTGAAGAAGAACATGGACTGGATTATACAATAGAAGCAGTTACACAAATGATTACAAATCGTGGACATTCATTAGAATCAATCAAAAAATAAAAATTCTAAAAAATTTTCTAATTAAGAAATGAATTATTGATAAAAATCTGGTTCTTGATCTTTTTTCTGTTTTGGAAGATCTTCCATTACAGCTTGAACAACTTCATTGTGATTATATGTCAAATGTCTAAGAAATTTTGCAGATTCATCAGTTCTTGTTTTTTCATCAGCAAAAATCATTTCAGGACTACTTAATTCATTCATCATTTCTTTGCATTCTTTACAAGGCTCAAAATCAAGGTAAAGTTTCATAACTTATCTCATTATCCTCAGTATTTAGACTATTTTATGGCTTGAGGTATAGGTGCTTCCTTCTTTTGAGGCTTGACCTTATCTACAGCATCAATCAAATCTTGTTGTGTAATCTTAATTTCTTTAATGTTTTGAGATTTTCCAGACACATAACGTTTCAAAGCAACAATAGCCGCTCTATTTGTAATTGCAGCTATTTCTGCACCACTAAATCCATCAGTAACTTCAACCAATTTTTTAAGGTCAATGTTATTTGCTAGCGGTTTCTTTTTGGTATGAATTTCAAAAATATTCTTTCTTCCTTTAGAATCGGGATTTCCAACTTCTATTATTCTATCAAATCTTCCTGGTCGTAAAATTGCTTCATCAACAATATCTAATCGATTTGTTGCTCCAATTATTAACACGTTATGTAATTCTTCTAATCCATCAATTTCTGTAAGAATTTGGGAAACAATATTTTCTGTTACATGAGAATCAGAACTTCCTGTACCTCTTCTTGGAACAAGTGCATCAACTTCATCTAAGAATATTATACAAGGTGCTGCTTGGCGTGCTTTTCTAAAAATTTCTCTAATACCTTTTTCAGATTCACCAACCCATTTTGATAATAATTCAGGTCCTTTGATGCTAATGAAATTTGATTCAGTCATTTTTGCTAATGCCTTTGCAATCAAAGTCTTACCAGTTCCTGGAGGACCGTGTAGTAAAACACCTTTTGGAGCTTCTACATCAACATAATCATATGCTTCTTTGTGTTTAATGGGCCATTCAACAGCTTCACGTAACTCATCTTTTAGTTCATCTAAACCTCCAACATCATCCCAATTTACATCAGGGATTTGAACTTGAACTTCTCTTAAAGCACTTGGTCTGACTTCCTTTAATGCTTCTTTGAAATCATCATTAGTAATTTCAATTTTTTGAAGAATTTCAGAAGAAATTTTATCTTCTTCAAGATCAATTTCTGGAAGGATTCTACGTAGTGATCTCATTGCAGCTTCTTTTGATAATATTTCTAAATCAGCACCAACAAATCCATGAGTAGTTTTTGAAATTTGTTTAAGATTTACTTTTTCATTAATTGGCATTCCACGTGTATGAATTGAGAGAATATCTAATCTTCCATCATTGTCAGGAATTCCAATTTCAATTTCTCTATCAAATCGTCCAGGTCTTCTTAATGCAGGATCAATTGAATCAGGTCGATTAGTAGCTGCAATAACAACAACTTTGCCTCTAGATTTCATACCATCCATCAATGTTAATAATTGAGAAACGATTCTTTTTTCTAATTCACCTGAAACTTCATCTCTTTTTGGAGCAATGGAATCAATTTCATCAATGAAAATTATACTAGGGGAATTTTCTTCAGCTTGTGAAAAAATTTCTCTAATTCGTTCTTCACTTTCTCCATAATGTTTACCCATTATTTCAGGACCGCTAAGAGAAATAAAATGAGCATTGGTTTCACCAGCAACTGCTTTTGCAAGTAAAGTCTTTCCAGTTCCTGGAGGGCCATAAAGTAAAACACCTTTTGGAGCCTCTACACCTATTTTATCAAATAATTCTGGATGACGCATTGGTAATTCTACCATTTCTCGAATTTTTTGAACTTCATTTTTTAGACCTCCTAATTCATCATATGTAATTCTTGGAACAGATGAATCTACAGTTTTTGTGAGTGAACCCAATTTGAAAATTGTATTTTCAGTAACAATTACCGGTTTTGTGGGTTTTGTATTTGTTACAACAAATTGAACTTTATTTCCCATTTGTGTATTAAGAGAGATTGAATCTCCATTAGAAAATACATGATTTAGATAATTGTATATCATATATTCTTGTAATCCATCTGTTGAAATTTTTTCAGTTGGAGATAATGTAATTTGTTCTGCGTTTGCAGCTTCAACAGATTTTATTGATATTTTATCATCTAGTCCTGCACCAATATTTTGTCTAGTTATTCCATCAATTTTGATTATACCTGCACCATATTCTTCTGGTGAAGCTGGCCATAATTTGACATATGTTTTTTTATTGTAAGTTAATTCTAAAATTTGTCCAACACTCCAATTTTGTTCTTCAATGATTTTTGGATCAATTATTGCTCTACCCTTTCCAACATGTTGTTGTTGAATTTCATGAATTTTTAATATTATTTTATTCATAATAAAACCTCAAAAAAATGAGGGGGTTATTCAACCTCCACTCTTTT
>REGF01000106.1 GCA_003702465.1 Candidatus Nitrosomarinus sp.
GGGTTAATAGAATCAGCAAAAAAGCTTAAGCCTTCAGAAGTTTGTGAAAATACTACTACTAATAAAATTCCAGGTTTTTGTTTCCAAATTTTACTAACTAATTTTTGAAAATCCAAATCAAATAAGACATCAATTGCATATGACATGTCACCTAAATGAGAAACAGTCCAACCATCAGAGTGAAAAGATGCTGAAGCAGATTCAGAAATTAAGATACTTTCAGGATCAGCTGCAATAACAACCACATTTTTTTTAGAATCTAAGACTACAGAAATTTGATTGAAAATACTTAGAGATTTAGATACAATATTTCTCAAAAGATTTTGTTCTGCAGTTCCAATTTTTCCAGAATCAAACAATTCACGTATATGATCAATTGCGGGGTAAATTACTTCAATAATCATTCGGTTAACTAAAGCACCAGAATTAAGACAATTTCGAATTAAGGAATAAATCTCCTCCTCATTACCTTTTACTAATAATTCAAGATATCGTGAAGTTATTTTGAAATAATCATCTGGAAATGAAAAGGCTTCTTGTCCAGGTTCTAAAAACCACAATGTAACATTACCAATATCTTTTTGTCGAAGTAATCCTTCTGCTGCAAAAACTTTAAGATATTTTGTCATAGTAATTCTACTAACATTAATTTTTTTAGAAATCTCAATGCCAGACATTCCACTATCAGAATCTGTTAGAACAGAAATCAGTTTTTCTCTAATGTCTCCAACAAGATAACCTTTAGCCATAATTATCTTCAATCACAGTATGGTATAAAGACTAATTTTCACTTATGAAAAAAGTGAAAATAAAACATTATATACTTGGGTACCTTAAATTACGGTAAGGAAAAGTAAATTGCCAAAAGCCGGATTCAAATCAATCACAGTTTCAGAAACAGTCTATGATAAATTCCACGAAGTTTATCAAAATAGCAAAGACGACCTTACAATGAAAGGGGTCAATAGTTTTTCAGGTTATGTAACTTACATGTTAGAAGAGATGATGCAAAAGGACAAGACTTTTGCAAGATATGCTCCAAAGATAGAAAAAATTTCTATTGATGATGATAGAGTAATTCTAAAAGACAATATGAAAAATAGAATTGCAGAAGTTGCAGTTCAGAAAGGAGAATTATTTTGCCAATTATGTGAGGAAAAAGATTGTGTCCATGTCGGATATGTTTTCTCATTACCAGATGTTTACGAAGTATTAAACGCTAGAGGAATTAAACATCCAAAATAAAAGTGGAGGAGGTGGGATTTGAACCCACGAACTCCTGAGAGACAGGATCACCCATTATTTGATCTTAAGTCCTGCATGTCCAAAAGCACTAAATGCTTACTTTGGCCAGGCTTGATTACTCCTCCAAAAGATTACAAATATCTGTGAAATTTAACAGTTTAGAAAAATTTTAGTCAGAATGAAGAATTATAAGGATTTTATTCAGACAAACCACGTGCTTCGATAGCTCAGTCTGGTAGAGCGTTACATTGGTAATGTAAAGGTCGCGGGTTCAGATCCCGTTCGAAGCTTCTAATAATTTTTAATTAACAATTCAAAATGTCCAGTTCTTTTTGTAGAATTTGAATTAATAGAGCGATTTGCCTTGATTTTACTTATCTTCCAAGGTTTTTTCGAAAATATATCAACGACTTCTTTAGAATTTGAGTTTGATAAAAGCACATTACATCCTTTTTTATCTAATTTCGTACATAATTCAAATAATCTATTCAGATCATCATATGTAAAATTCTTGTTTGTATAACTTGTAAAATTAGCAGTTTCAGTTACTGGTTGATATGGAGGATCAAAGTAGACTAAATCTCCTTTTTTTACATCACGTAAAACTGCTTCAAAATCACGGCATTGAATCTTGACTTTGCTGGATTTTAAAACATGACTAACTGAACGTAAATTCTCTTCATTGACAATATTTGGATTAGTGTATTTACCTAAAGGAACATTGAATTTACCTTTACTATTTACTCTATACAATCCATTAAAGCAGGTTCTATTCAAAAATAGCAATCTAGATGTTTTTTCAATTTCTTTTTTTGGAGTACTTTCTCTAACCGAATAATAATATGATTTTGAATCTTTTTGATAATATTTTTCATGTTGTTTTAATGAAGATATCAAATCATCTACATTATCACGAATAGTTGCATATGCCAAAACAAGGTCAGAATTTAGATCTGAAATAATACATTTCTGTTTATTATTTTCAGTTAACATATTGAATAGTAAAGCACCACCGCCAAGAAAAGGTTCGAAATAAGTACCAAATGAATCAGGCAAATTTTCATTTAAAACTGAAATTAACTGTCGTTTTCCACCAGCCCATTTTACAAAGGGTTTTGGAGTGACTAGAATCTGACCATATTGTTGCTTCATATAATATCATCACAAAATTGCATATTGTCAAAATAGACAATAAAAGATCACAAGCTGTGCAGTATTTTTTAATCAAATTTGTCTAGAGGGTCCCCTAGGAGTAAATAATAAAATGAAAAAGGTTGGGTTTTAGTCCCACTTTGACCATGCGGCCATCCATCTGTATGTCCAAGTGTTCAATTTACAACCTAACGCTGCAAATGTACATGC
>REGF01000032.1 GCA_003702465.1 Candidatus Nitrosomarinus sp.
CATAAAATGTACTCATTAACTTACATGATACGATTATGTTTTTCATATACTAATCTTTTAAAATCACATTTATTTTGATAATTTTATGAAAGCAACTTTTTTTGATGGAAAAAAAATGATTTTAGAAAAAAATTATCCTGATCCTGATTTTAATGAGACATTAGTTCGTGTAGATTTAGCTGGAATTTGTGGAACTGATTTAGAAATTTTAGATGGATATATGCAATATACTGGAATTTTAGGACATGAATTTGTTGGAACTGTTAAACAATCTAATAATTCTGAATTGATTGGTAAACGAGTAGTGGGAGAAATTAATGCAGGTTGTGGAAAATGTGACTCTTGTACTAGTGGAATGGAAAGACATTGTTCTACTAGGACTGTATTGGGAATTTTAAAACGCAATGGTGCTTTTGCTGAATTTCTTTCATTACCTGAAAAAAATCTACATGTAATTCCCGATTCAATTAGTGATGAACAAGCTGTATTTATTGAACCATTAGCTGCTGCTTTTGAAATTAACGAACAAGTTTCTTTGAAACCAGAATGGAATGTTGCAGTAGTGGGTGATGGAAGATTAGCACAATTAATTATTCAAGTAATAAAATTGACATGTTCAAATGTTACTTGTTTTGGAAAACATGAAAATAAACTTCAAAGTTTGGTACAATCTGGAATTAAAATCAAATTAGGAATTGAATCTACAGATGAACAATTATTTGATTTGGTAGTTGAAGCAACAGGAAGTAATTCTGGATTTACTGATACTATGAAACTTGTTAAACCACGTGGAACTGTTGTTTTAAAATCTACAATTGCATCACGAGAAAATCTTGATTTAACACCTACAATCATTAATGAAATTACTTTAATTGGTTCTAGATGTGGATTATTCAAACCAGCAATAGATGCATTAGCAACAGGAAAAGTATCTGTTGATTCTATGATAGATTCGACTTTTTCTTTGGAAAAATTTGAAGATGCTATTACCTATGCAAAAAAACCTAATACTTTGAAGGTTTTCTTAAAACCTTAATTTCATTTTAATTAATTGATCGTGACTAATCACGACTAATCGTGCTTAATAAGTGAAATTTTTTACATTAAACATTTTAATTCAATTTGAAAAAATCAGACATAATGAGTAATGCTGAAGTCTCAATCATTTTGCCTACTTATAATGAATCAAAGAATATACGTGGTATTCTAGATCATATTAAGAAATCTTTTCCATCTAATCTAAAATTAGAAACAATAATTGTTGATGATAACTCACCTGATAATACTGCTAAAATTGCTGAAGATTATTTCCACTCAATTAAAGAAAAATCTAGCCATACAATTAATGTAATTAAACGAAAAGCAAAAAATGGATTAAGTTCTGCAATTTTAAATGGAATTCAAGAATCTTCTGCTAATACAATTGTAGTAATGGATAGTGATTTTTCTCATCCTCCAAATATTATTCCTAAATTAGTTGATGCTATTAAACAAACTAAATGTGATATTGCAATAGCTTCAAGATATGTAAATGGTGGATCAATTCAAGGTTGGCCAATTAAAAGAAAAATTATGAGTAAAGTTGCAACTTTGATTGCAAAAAAAGGATTGGGAATAGAATCTCATGATCCTATGTCTGGATTTTTTGCGTTTAAAAAAAATATTCTTGATGGATTAAAATTTGATGCTCTTGGTTACAAAATGCTTTTAGAAATTCTTGTTAAAACAAAGGGTGTAAAAATTGAAGAAGTTCCTTACACATTTGTTGATAGGGAATTAGGTTCTAGCAAATTAGATTCTTCAACTATTTTTGATTATTTCAAATCTGTTTGGAAATTGTACAAATATGGAAAAACAGTTGAAAAAGATGAAAAAAGAACTTCTGTAAAGTTTCTTTCCAAAGCTGCAAGATTTTTCACTGTTGGAGCTTCTGGTTTGGCAATCAATTATCTAGCTTCTATGATTTTTGCATTAAATTCTGATATGTGGTATCTTCACGCAACTACTTTTGGAATAATTTTCTCAATAACTAGTAACTTTTTACTAAACAAGTATTGGACATTTGAAGATAGAGATTTTTCTCCAAAGCGTACAATTATTCAATATGGAAAATTTGTTGGATTCAGTTCTATTGGTGCATTAGTTCAATTAGGAATGGTTTACAATCTTGTAGATCAATGGAGCATCTCTTATCCAGTTTCACTAGTTTTAGCTGTAGGCGTTGCAGCATTTGGAAACTTTTTGTTAAACAAGAGATGGACATTCAAAGAAAAAGTTTGGAGCTAAATCAATAATTTCTAAATTTAAAAAATTTAGGCATAAAATACATTCATTGTATTATCTATCTCTCGTAAGGTAATTTAGTAAGATTTCATTCTAAAAAAGAAATGGAACCATTTGATTCATTTCTAATATTTATTGCAGATTTTTTGGGTAAGCATCTCTATGAAGGAATATTTCTTGCAGCGTTAATTGAAACTGTAGTTCCTCCGATTCCAACCCTTGCAGTCTTTCCGACAGCAGGATTTTTAGCTTCACAACAAGGCATTTCATTAATTGGAATAATTCCTATGATATTTCTGGGTGGAATTGGTTCTACAATTGGAACATCTGTAATCTATCTAATTGCATTAAAACTTGGACGTACTGTTTTATTGAGATATTTAAAAAATTTTAGAATCACTGAAAAAAAATTAGAACAAGTAGAAATTTGGTTTGAAAAATATGGTGATAAGGCTGTTTTAATTGGCAGAATGGTCCCTGTTATGAGAGAAATGATTTCAGTTCCTGCAGGATTATTAAAAATGAAAATTCCTAAATTTGTCTTGTTTACATTTATTGGTTCTTGTATGTGGGCAACTATCACTATTCTTGCAGGATATTACTTTGGTGAAGCAATTGGTCTTGCCAAATAATCTGATTATAGTTTAAAATTCCCTAATGTCTTTTGCTTTTTTTCTTCCCAAATTAATTCCCTCATTCCTAAATTTTCACCCAAAGTATTTGCTGTTGCAGGTCCAAATCCTTCAAAATGATTATTAGTCATTACCATTGCTAAAGGAATTTCAGAAATTTTAATCAATTTTTGTGCTAAATTTTTAATAAATGGACTCTTATCTTTTCTAATTTTTCCAAATTGGTTATCTGGAATACTTCTATCTCCTATTATTCTGAGATAAAGATAATCTGTTGTAATTGGCATTGGGTTGTTGATACCTTCTATAAAATTCCAAACTAGACATTGTTTTTTTTGTTGTAAATAATTTACCGCTTCTTCTGTAAACCAAGACTCATGTCTGCCTTCAATTGGGTACAAAAAATCTTCAGGTAAGATATCAAACAATTCATCTAATCTTGGTTTTGCCTCATCAAATGTTAGTGATGGTGGTAATTGCAAAACTAGTGCTTTAATTTTTTCATGTATTGGTAATAGTGATGTTAAAAATGAAAAAATCTCTGAATTTATTTTATCAAGTCTTTTTTCATGGGTAATCACAGAAGGAAATTTTGCTGTAAATTTAAAATGTCTAGGTGTATCTACATTCCATCTTCTAACAATTTCTTGTGATGGAATTTTATAAAATGTTGAATTAATTTCTGTAATACTAAAAATCTTTGAATAATATTTCAACCATTCAGAACTTTTTAGTTTTTTTGGGTAAAAAGTTCCAGACCATCCTTGATAACTCCAACCAGTACATCCAATTTTTATTTCCATAATCTAACTTCTTTGATTAAAATTATTATTTTTAATTAAATTAATCATTTGTAGATTTATTGTGCAAAGATCTATAAACTAAGAAAAATCATTTTCAATAGAAATGATTGAAATTAATGATTGGTGGGATGGTTTTCCTGATCTTGAACAAGATTTAGAAGAAAATTTCAATTAATTTTATAGAAATATCTAAATCACAATCTTTTAAGAGATAATTACATTGGAATTACCACGTGGAATGAAAGATTTTGTAGGTTCAGAAACTGCAAATATTGAACACATAAGATCTCATTTTAAGCAACTTTCTAATTTGTATGGATTTTCATTTATGGATCCTTCTCCAATTGAATTACTTTCAACGCTTGAGACCAAATCTGGTCCGGCAATTAAAGATGAAATTTATTATTTTAAAGATAAAGGAGATAGAGAAATTGCTCTAAGATTTGACTTTACAATGGGACTAACAAGATATGCAACTTCTCAAAAATCCATGAAACTTCCAGCAAAAATTTCCAGTTTTGGCGGTGTTTTTCGATATGATGAACCTCAAAAAGGTCGCTATCGATATTTTCATCAATGGGATCTTGAAATTTATGGTAAATCAAATTTAGAATCTGAATCAGAAATTATTGAATTAACATCTAGGCTATTTGATTCGTTACTACTAAAAAATATCACAATAGATATCAATCATAGAAATCTAGTTGAATCTTATATTAACAAAATTTTTGATTCAAATGAACCACAATTAATTGGAGATATGTTACGTGCAGTTGATAAAATTGCAAAAAAATCAAAAGAAGATATCATTAAAGAATTTGAAGATAGATATCCTAAAGAAAAATTGGAAAAAATTTTAGAATTTTCTCAAATTAAAGGAAGCATAAAAGAAGTTGAATCAAAATTTGATGTTTCTCAATTAGAATCTTGGAATGACCTCAAATCACTATTTGATTCTCTAGAAAATCGTGGTGTATCTAATGTTAGAATTAATTTTGGAATTGTTAGAGGATTAGATTATTACTCTGGAGTTGTTTTCGAAGTGTTTGATAAAAATTCTAAACTAGGTGCTTTAGCTGGTGGAGGAAGATATGATACACTAACTAAAGCCTTTAATCGAGATGATCTTGGTGCAACTGGTGTTGCAGGAGGAGTAGAACGAATAATTTTAACAATGCAAGAACAAAATATTATTTCAGAAATTGAACCATCTAGAGTTTCAGTTTTATACATTAATGATGAAATGCAAAAAGTTGCACATTCAATTACCTCTCTACTAAGACTAAATAACATTCCAACTGATATTGATTTGGCTGGAAGAAATCTTAAAAAACAAATGGATATTGCAAATAATGCAAGATTTACTATTATTGTTGGACCTCAGGAATTAGAACAAGGAAATGTTATGGTAAAAGATATGAAAAGTGGAACTGAAGGAACTATATCTTTAGAAAAATTAACTGATGATCCAAAATCTGTTCTTAATTTAGAAATGCTTTAGTTAAATTCATAATTTCTGGACCATTTGTAAGTGAACCAACTACAATACAATGATCATTTGCTAAAATACCTGATGAAACGTATGGTATGCCTCCATTAATTGAACATTTTTCAATATTTACGCCTAATACATCTGCAATTTCTGCAATCTCTTTTTCTTCAGCTTCTGGATGAATTGCAGCTCCTGTATTATTTGCTCTTAATGCTACGCCACATAAATGAGAACCTGCAATCTTCTTTTGAAAAACTTCTACTCCCATTACATCTGATATTGTTTTACAGTTTTCTTTTGATATTGCAGGTGAAACAATTGCACCTTTATCATTTACACAAATAATATTTCCAAGTGCGTTGTATTTTGTATCTAAAACTCCAACTTCCAAATCTGTTTCATTTTTCAAATAATCAAACTCATCTTGATACGCAGTAGATGGTAAAAGAAATCCCTTGTTATTCATAACTGATAAGGAACCAATTAGTCTTGTATTGGCAATTGCTGTATACATTATTTCAATATTCAAATATTCTTCCAATTTTTTTGCTTTAGTTTCTGCAAATCCCATTGGAACTAATCCAATTGTATCATTTACACTAATGTAAACACCAATGTTTGGTCCTCTGTACACATCATACTTGATAATATCCATATCCAAACTATTGATCGTCATACGTTATGAACGTAAGGAAATTATTCCTGCCTAAATGATCGATTTTTTTAGAAAATAATTCAATTTGTATGGAATAATCATCTAACTTTAAATAATAACATCATTGAGAAGCACTTATGCCAATAGCAGAAAATTTCCCTGAAGGCCTAAAACCTACTGGAAAAATTAGTTTAGATGATGGTAATTTCCATATAATGTGGGGACCTGGCAAAAAAACTAACACAGATGGTTCACAAGCTGAAGTATTTGCTGATGCAGATGTTGTAGCAGCTTATGCTGCAAGAGGCGAAGAACAAGTTCCTCTTGGTGTAAGTGGAACAATGGTTGCAGTCGATTGGGATTCATGTGTTGCAGATGGTGCATGTATTGAAGCATGTCCTGTTCAAGTTTTCCAATGGTACAGAACAGAAAAAGATATTCCTGCAAAAGATGTTGTTGGACAAACTTTTGCTGGAACAGGTAGTGATGTAAAAGATGAGCGAAAAGATCTAACTGATAAAGCAGATCCTATTCGTGAACATGATTGTATTTGGTGTATGGCATGTGTATCAGTTTGTCCACCTCAAGCAATTAAAGTCGATCAATCAAATGTTGAAAAACATGAAAGTGCAGCAAAATCACTATAATTCAAATATTTTTGAATTCTAAACTTCTTATTTTTAATTTAGTCTTGACTAATTTTCTTTAGCTTTAAATAATATTCGCAATAAATTGAACCAATGGCAGATCTACAAATACCAGAAGACTTTTGTCACAACGATGTAGAACCAAAAGGAAAAACAAGCCATGGTGATGGTGAAAATTTCCACTATATCTGGGGTGAAGGAAGAACTGATGGTGCAGCATTCTCAAACGATGATGTAAAGGCAGCATATGAAGAAAGAGGCGAAGAACAAGTTCCTCTTGGAATTCATGGTACTACCGTTGCAGTCGATTGGGATTCATGTGTAGCAGCTGGTTCATGCATGAGTGTATGTCCAGTTCAAACATTCCAATGGTACAGAACCGAACAAGATATCCCAGCAGCAGATACTTTGGGAGCAACCTTTGAAGGTACTGGATTAACCGAACAAGATGAAAGATTAGATTATACCGACAAATCACAACCAATCAGAGAACACGATTGTACTGTTTGTATGGCATGTCAAGAAATTTGTCCTGAAGGAGCTATTCGTATCGAATCAGCTAACCAAGAATGGCACGAAAAAGCAGCCGGAACATATGTAATTATGAAATCTGGTTCAGAAAATCCACACGCACACGATTAAAGAATTTTTTCTTTTTTCTTATTTTTCTATTTAATTATCAACAGATTTTAATCACTATTTTCAACATTTTTTGCCGAGGTCGCTTAGTCCGGTAGAGCGCGGGCCTTGAGAGCCTGTGTGCGCAAGCACGCGGGGGTTCAAATCCCTCTCTCGGCGTTTTAATTTTCTATTTTTGAAAGCTCTGCAAGCATTGCTGATAATTGAATTTCAGAATTTGCTCCAACTAAAATTCTATAATCGTATTTTGCAATGACTTCTAAAATTTCTGATAATTTTTCGTGTTTTGATTTAAAAACTGCTGAATTGAAATATTTGAGAAAATCTGATTCTGACATTCCATAAACTTTAATCAATTCAATCATTTTCTCTCGGGATTCTACAACGTTTCCAGATAATGCAATTTTTAATACTTCATCCACATCAGTTGTTTTTGTCAGTCCTGCTGATGATGTGACTGTTTCTTCTGAAATTTCTCCTAAACTTGCTGTTGCTTGTAACAAATTAATTGCATGTCTCAAGTCCCCTTGAGAATAATCATAAATTGCTTTTAGTCCTTTTTTGCTTGATTTCACTTTTTCTTTTTTTGCAATAATTTCTAATCTTTTGATTATGTCTTCTTCTCCTACACTTGTAAATTTGAATGTGGCACATCTGCTTTGAATAGGATCAATTATTTTTGAAATATTGTTTGCAATTAATATAAATCGACAAATTTTTGCAGTATCTTCAATAATTCTTCTAAGTGCTGTTTGAGCATCAGATGTCATTTCATCTGCTTCATCCAAAATTATAATTTTAAAAGGTACATTTGATAACCCTGCAAATCCTGAGAATTTTTTTACTTTCTCTCTGACCATTCCAATACCTCTTTCATCAGATGCATTTAGCTCAAGTAGATTTCCTTCGATATTATCTCCTAAAATTTGTCTAGTAATACATAATGCTGTAGTTGTTTTTCCAACTCCTGCAGAACCTGAAAACATTAGATGTGGCATATCTGTTGGATCTTTGATTAAAGCAGATAAACTACCAATTATTTCACTCTGCCCAACAATTTCTGAGATTTCTTTTGGTCGATATTTTTCTACCCACATTCCTGTTGCAGACATCAAGTATCAAAAGCCTGACCCATTAATAAATCCGAATTGGTTATTTTGTTATCCAATTCATTAAAATTCAAATTCATTTGATAGTACCTAGCCTCAACCTGTGATTAATTAGGATCAAATGATCTCACTAAATTGTTAACAGAATTGATCGATCCGATACTTGAGGATCTAAAATCGATAAGTGATCTCATATGAAAATTGAAGAAATAGAAAAAGTACATTCGATAGGATATCGCCTAAAAGACGCTAAAGTTACTGTAAATCAGGATTTTAAGTACAATGTAGCAGGAGTCAAAATTGAGGGTAATCAAGGCGATACCAATAACATGCCTCAGTGGATTGGAAAAATTTTGAATGATAGTGGTGTGGGTACTATTGATATGCCTGATATGATTACCGAATTAAAACAAGCATTATCCAAAGAAAAAATGGTTGGAGAATATCAATTATCTACTTTAGAACCTCACTTTTACATTAAATTGAAACAAACTATGAAAGATTTGAACCGTGATGACTTTAATCATGTTGAAAGTATATTGTTAGAATTGTTTAGAATGAGAAGAGGTAAAATTGTAAAATTAGCTGATTCAATTAAATTAAATTCTGATATTTACAATCAATTAACTGTAGAAGAAAATATTTTTTACACAACTATTTACGACAACAGTAAAGAATTTGAAAATCAAGTAAGAGGAAATTCAAATGAGTAGTCAAACTAGT
This sequence comes from Candidatus Nitrosomarinus sp., assembly GCA_003702465.1. Lineage (GTDB taxonomy): Archaea > Thermoproteota > Nitrososphaeria > Nitrososphaerales > Nitrosopumilaceae > Nitrosopumilus. Next base: position 8,984 of record REGF01000032.1, read on the forward strand.
TCATTTACAGATTCTGCATTATCTGATAAAGTAAAAGAATTTCTAACTAGATTCAAAGATAAACAGGGCAATTACAAGTATGTTGATGCAATTGATGCGATGATGCCTAAAAATGCAAAGTATATTGTAGTTGATTACAATGATCTTGTTACAGAACCTCAAATAGAAATAATATTTTCAGAAAACCCTGATAGAATTTTTGATGCTTTTGCAAGAGCAATCAAAGAAGCATTACAAACAAGATTTCCTGATTACGCTGAAAAAATAAAAGAAGAAGTTCGTGTAAGAATTGCAAATTTTCCTCTTGAAAGAAGTTTACGACAGATTAATGCCGAAACTATAGGAACTATGACAAGTGTTTCTGGAATGGTTGTCAGAGCATCTGAAGTTAAACCTCTAGCAAAAGAATTAGTTTTTGTATGTCCTGATGAACATGTTACAAAAATTATTCAACTAAAAGGAATGGATGCAAAAATCCCTGTAGTATGTGATAATCCAAATTGTAAACAAAGAGATTTTGAATTAAAACCAGAATCTAGCAAGTTTATTGATTTTCAAATACTTAGATTGCAAGAACTCCCTGAAGATTTACCGCCTGGTCAATTACCTCATTACATTGATGTAACAATTAGGCAAGATTTAGTTGATAATTCAAGGCCAGGAGACAGAATTATTCTTACAGGTGTGGTTAGAGTTGAACAAGAATCTGTTACTGGTGTTCAAAGGGGTCACAGTGGGCTGTATAGATTAAGAATTGAAGGTAACAATATTGAATTTTTAAGTGGTCGTGGTTCAAAAACTGATAGAAAAATTGGTAGAGAAGAAATTTCACCAGAGGAAGAAAAAAGAATAAAATCTCTAGGTCAAAGCTCTGATGTTTATCAGAGATTAATTGATTCCTTTGCTCCACACATTCAAGGTCAGACATTAATCAAAGAAGCTATTTTGTTACTAATTGTTGGTTCAAATCAAAGACTGTTAGGTGATGGTAGTAAAATTAGAGGTGACATCAATGTATTTTTAGTTGGAGATCCTGGTACTGCAAAAAGTGAGATGTTAAAATTCTGTGCTAGAATTGCACCACGTGGTTTGTATACTTCTGGTAGAGGTTCAACTGCTGCAGGACTTACAGCTGCAGTTGTTCGAGATAAAACTGGTATTATGATGTTAGAAGCTGGTGCAGTTGTGTTAGGTGATCAAGGTTTAGTTAGTATTGACGAATTTGATAAAATGAAACCTGAAGATAGAAGTGCACTACACGAAGTAATGGAACAACAATCTGCAAGTATTGCAAAAGGTGGTATTGTTGCCACATTGAATGCTAGAACTTCTATTTTAGCTGCAGCAAACCCTATGTATGGAAAATACGATCCTTTCAAAAATATTACAGAGAATGTAAATTTACCAATTCCTTTATTGACCAGATTTGATTTAATTTTTGTAGTAAGAGACATTCCAACTAAAGAAAGAGACGAACAAATTGCAACACACATCATCAAAAGAAATACTAATTCAGGAATTGACAAAAAATCTGTTATTGAAGTTGATCTTTTAACAAAATATCTTTCATATGCAAAGCGTGGAACTCCTGAATTAACAAAAGAGGCTGAAGCAAAAATTCTCGATTATTATCTTCAAATGAGAAATGTGGAATCTGAAGAAATGATTACAGTAACCCCTAGACAGCTTGAAGGAATAATCAGACTTTCTACGGCTAGAGCACGATTACTTATGAAAGATAAAGTAGAAGAGGAAGATGCTGAACGTGCAATTTTCCTAATTCAAAGTATGCTTCAAGATGCTGGTGTTGATGTTAATACAGGAAAGGTTGATCTTGGTGTTTTGCAAGGAAAACCAAGAAGTGAAGTATCAAAAATGCAATTATTTATGGATATTTTGAAAAGTCTTGAAGGTGACAATAAAGTAGCAGTCGAAGAACGTGCATTTGTTCAGGAACTTGAAAAAACAGAAAAGTTCAGTGAAGAAGAAGCAAGAAATTACATTAGACGAATGCTAAGAGAAGCATCTATTTATGAATCAAAACCCG
>REGF01000033.1 GCA_003702465.1 Candidatus Nitrosomarinus sp.
TACGGGACAGTGTCACCCTCGAGACTAAGAGATTTTGTTAAATCAAATGTAATTATTTTATCTAAATCTTGTTTAATCATCTCATAACGTAAAGTTCCAATTGATACAGATTGAGCAATGGCATCAATTTCAAAATCAGACATGTCAGGATGTCGCTTTTTTGTTTCTTCAATAATTTTTTGTTTTAATAATTCACAAACAGAATCAGCACTTACATACAATCCCTTTCTACCAGACATCTGAGCTTGTTTACCATCAGTTTCCAATCCAAGAGTTTTTGCAGTATTTGCACTTAATGTTACGGATTCATAACCAAGATGAATGTAACTTTCAGGAATTGAATTGAATTTTTCCATTAAAGCAGTAATAATTTTTTGTAGTCTCTCTTGACGTGAATCAATTACAGTTACAACTTTTTTAGCAGTAAAATTTTGAGGAGGGTTTGTAGAATCATTCAAAGTTGTTTGCCAAAGTGTTTTAGAATCTGGCTGTTCAGAAGAATATTTTTCATAATTAAAGGGATCATCTAACAAACCTAATTTCCAAGCAGCATATGGAATATCTTTAGCAATATAGGTTGCAGTCCCATTACTACGAACAATTACTTTATCTTCTTCTTTTCCATCACCGCGAATAACCCAACATTGAGCATTTTTGCCATCATTTTCAAATTCTACTAGACCCATTTCCTTGAGTTTTTCAAATATTTTAGACCACAATCCAGAACGAATGATTTGAGATTCAAAATTTAAGCAATCATAAGAGACATTTAGATTCCAACAAGTTTGTAATTGACCAGACAAAACCTTTCTGGTAATGGAATCACCAAATTTTGCAATTTCAGAATTTCCATCTTCAAGTTCTTTCAAGGTATTTTTTCTTATGTCTTCTAATGAAGGATCAAGTTCATATTTTTGAGTAGTCTTAACATAAACATCATCACCACAATAATGATCAAATTTTTTGTCATTTGGTGGTTCTTCATTAAACCCAAGATGTTTGAATCCTACAATAATATCAGCGACTTGTAAACCAGAATCATCAATATAATTAAGAACTTTAACATTGTAATTTGCTTTTTTTAATATTCTTGAAACAGTATCACCAACTACAATATTACGAATATGTCCAATGTGTAATGCTTTGTTAGGATTTACACTAGTATGTTCTACTACGATGTCAGAGTTTTTACCAATGTCAATATTACCAAATGTGTCAAGATAAGATTCAGATAAAATCAATTTACTTAATTTTGCCCAATCAGCAAAGAAATTCAGATATCCTGATGGATGTGCTTCAGTTTTTAAAACAAAGACACTAGTACATTGTAAATATTTTTCAGAGATAATTTGAGTAATTTCTTTGGGGCTTTTTTTCAATTCCTTGGCAAGTAAAAATGCAATGTTAGAACTTACATCACCGAATCCAGGTTTTGCAACATCTACAGAGAAAGATATTTCTGAAATGGAAAGTTCTTGAATAATTTTTTTTAGATTATTTTCAATTTCATCTATAATTATTTGAAAAGTCATACTATATTTCAGATAATTTAGGTGCTAATTTATCTAATGCTTCTAAAACACCGTCACCACTACTTGCAGACACGCACATAGTAGCCTCAGATCGAACAAAATCAGAAGCATTACCTAATGCAACACTAGTTTTTGCTACTTTGAATAATGGAATATCAGTAGCACTATCTCCAATGGCAATAACATCATCTTTTACTAAATTCAATTTATTCATCAATTCAGTAAAACCAGTTCCTTTGTCAATTCCCTTAGAATTAATATGAATAGCATATTGACTATCAGAAAGTCCAACATCCAGATTATGCTCAGAAAGAACTTTTCTAGCTTCATCCATGTCAAATGTTCTTTCCAAAACAACTTCAGTTAATCTAGGAAATACAGGTTTTTTTTGTACCCCATCAATACTATTTTTAATTAATTCAAATGCCTTATTGCATTCTTCAATATTTCCTAACAAAATGTGTTCATCAGCATCTAATGCAATACAACCGCCGTTTTCCCCAACTGCAATTTTTTTAGTTCCACCAAAAACTGAAAGTAAATATGCTTCAACAGAAGAACGTCCAGTTACATAAATTACATCATGACCCATGTTAGTCAATCTTCTCAATGATTCTAATGCCCCAAGATGAATTCTACCACCACCATTTTCAGTAATTGTTCCATCAATATCTACTGCAAATGTTTTCTTTTTCATAAAAATCACTTTCTGAGACTAAATAATAATGGAACGTATTCAATCAGTAGTATGTATCAAAATTCTTTTTGAGATTTTTGAAGATAGTAAAACACCAACCATACCCATCACGATTGCTGGAATTATAGTATATATCAAAACATTTTGAATCAGTTCAAAGTAAACAAAATAAATCAAACTAGGAGAGACCAATTTTCCTAATAAAATTTCATTGTAAGTATACATGATATATGGATAGTACACCATATAGAAAACAGAGCCTACTAAACCACCGACAAAAAGCATACTGATTTTTGAACGATTTAGTTTTAGAAAAACATCAGCAATAACAAACGGAATTAAATTCAAAGAATAAAACAACACAGTATCAAACATTGCAAAATTTGGAACAATTGCTGTAGTGCTATAAATTAGTAAAAATAATCCACCTAAAATACTCAGTATTCCAAATTGATAGTTAGACAATCGAAAAATCAATGTCAAAGAAAAGGAAATCAAAAAAGGATATGCCAAAGAGGCAATAATAAAAGCAATTGTTGGTTCTGGATTAAAATTAAAAAAATCAGTACTAGAGAAAGGTAACGATAAAGAAGAAATTATACCAGATGCAGATAACCAAACTGGAATAACACCTAAAATTAATAAAAATTTTGAGACAGAATTAGAATTATTAAATTTCAAATATCTAGAAATTCCTATCAACCCTCCCACACTGCACAAAAACATTCCAGTGATCAAAGTAAAATGAGGAGGGCTAAGTAATCCATCAAGACCAAAATAGGAATGCCAAACAAAATCTAGAGGACCAGCACCAGTCAACAGACCAATACCAATTAATTTAATTTTTAATGATAAAAAATAAGAATCTCGAAATTGTTGTAGATTTCGCCAACCTACAAATGTTAAGACTACTCCAATTAAAGAAATTGCAACACCAGTATACATCAATGCATGTGGCGGTGAAAAAAAAGTTTCAGGTTTACTAAGTAAATGATTTGTAATATCCCAACTACCACCTACAGTAACTAATAGAATTCCAAAACTAGTCAAAATACTTCCAAAAAGGAAGAATTGTTGAGAATAGGTTGTTAGAAAAGTTTCTGAAATTTTAGATTTTGAAATTGTCATATCACCACTAGTCAATCACAAAATATTAGGGATTTACAGTTACCGAATATACTGAAACGTATTCATTTTGATGATCTTGAACTCCTGAAGTAGGATAGTGTGAAATATCACTAGAATGAGGAATTCCTATAGATTTAACATACACATCAAAAACACCATAATTTTTTGGAGTCAAAACAATATCAAAATGTGTTTCAACATCAGGCTTTAATGGTCTACTCATTGCTTCAATTGAAGGATATTTTGCCAAAGTAGTCTCCACACCACCACTATAACTTGAACCAATTTCTTCACCAACATCAATGTAAGAAGGAGAAAGAGAAAAATCGTATGTTGCAATTTTAACAACATCGTCGATTTCAGCAAGTTGTGGAAATCCAACAGACACAATGTGAATATCTGCATAGTCACCAATATTTTTTGAGACAATTTCAAGACGAAATGAATCACCTAAATCTATTTCAGTATCAGACAACGTGGCTTCAAAAACAGGTTGAGGAACTAATTGCTCAGTTATCAAAAACTCTGAAGGAAGTATGAAAACAGTTAGTAGAAAATACAATGATAGTAAAACAAACCCTGTGGAATAAATTAAAATTCTTTTCATATAAATTAAAATTCACATACTATTAAAAAATGAAACAGGTTTGAAAGAGTCATAATTTCACAGAATTAAAATTAAATCCAAAAAAATTCTTCTAAAACATTGTAAAGTGTACGGTTTTATTTGAAAAGAATAAAGAAAAAATGAACTGTATTGGGAATTCCTGAAAAAATTAAAGCCATTCAAGATGAAATGGCAAGAACTCAGATAAACAAAGCTACAGAACATCACATAGGATTACTGAAAGCTAAAATTGCAAAATTAAAGAGAGAGCAAGAAGCAGACATTACTAAAAAATCAGGAATGAAACAAGACGGTTTTGACGTCAGACGTACAGGGGATGCTACTGTTGTATTTATTGGGTTACCCAGTGTCGGAAAATCAACATTGCTCAATAAAATGACAGGAGCCAAATCTACTGTGGGAGCATTTCAATTTACTACATTAACAGTAGTTCCAGGAATGATGGAATATAGAGGTGCAAAAATCCAAGTATTAGACCTTCCAGGAATCATCAAGGGGGCATCAACAGGCAAAGGACTTGGAAAAAGAATTCTATCAGTAGCAAGAACTGCAGATTTAGTGTTATTGGTTTTAGATGTATTCCAACCATATCACGAAGATGTTTTAACTAATGAATTAGGAAATATTGGAATTAGATTAAACCAATTACCACCAAACATTACAATTGAAAAAGCATCAATGGGTGGAATTGCAATTGCTCAACAAGCAAAATTAACAAAAATTACAGAAAAACACCTTAAAGATATTTTACATCTTTATGGAATTGTCAGTGCAAGAGTTGTGGTAAGAGAAGATTTAACATCTGAACAATTAGCAGACCACATTGCGGGAAATATTAGTTATTCAAAAGCAATTACAGTTCTGAACAAAATTGATTTAGTAGATAAAGAGTTTTTAAAAGATTTGAAAACAAAAATAAAATCAGATGTTATAGAAGTTTCTGCAAATGCAGATTTGAATATAGAAGTTCTAAAAGAAAAAATTTATGAAAAATTAAAATTCATTAGAATATACATGCGTCCAAAAGGAGGGGAAACAGATTTCAAAGAACCATTTATTGCAAGAGAAGGAGATACAGTTGAAGATATTTGTAATAAACTTCACAGAAGATTAAGAAGAGAATTCAGATATGGTTTAGTGTGGGGCAAAAGTGTAAAATTTGGAGGACAAAGAGTAGGACTAAACCACATTATGCAAGATGAAGATGTTTTAACAATTATCAAAATAAAAGGTACAAGTTCTCAATAAAAAACAAAATCAGATCAAAGAAAACAAAAAGAAATTGCAAAAATAGAAAAAAACACAGTAAATTATGTAATTAGAGGAAGAAAAATTTCAAAAATAGGCATTACCAAATACAAAATAAAATTAAAATAGAAAAATTAAAGAAAATTAACGATCAAAAAATTTTTTCTAATGATCAAATTACTTCAATAATTGTAATCAAATTGTGTAAATTTTTTTAGTTTAACCACTGAAAAACAATGAAAATATCGATTTTAGCATGGCTACAAAAAGAAAAGCTGCAACTAAACGTAGATCAACTACAAAAGCAGCTCCAAAAAGAAAAGCTACTAAAAAAACTGCAACTAGAAAAGCAGCTCCAAAGAGAAAAGCAGCAGCAAAACGCAAAGCAGCTCCTAAGAGAAAAACTGCAGCAAAGAAAGCAGCTCCAAAGAGAAAAGCAGCAGCAAAACGCAAAGCAGCTCCTAAGAGAAAAACTGCAGCAAAGAAAGCAGCTCCAAAGAGAAAAGCAGCTCCAAAGAGAAAAGCAGCAGCAAAACGCAAAGCAGCTCCTAAGAGAAAAGCAGCTCCAAAGAGAAAAACTGCAACTAGAAAAGCAGCTCCAAAGAGAAAAGCAGCAGCAAAACGCAAAGCAGCTCCTAAGAGAAAAGCAGCAAAAAGACGATAACCTCGTTTGTAAATTAACAATCGTCATATAGACGACGAATTGTTTTCATTTTTCTAATTCACTCAGTGAAAACTATTAATTAAAAAATAAAATTAAAAAATAAAATTAAAAAATAAAATTAAAAAATAAAATTAAAAAATAAAATTAAAAAATAAAATTAAAAAATAAAATTAAAAAATAAAATTAAAAAATAAAATTAATACAAATAACTCATCAATTTGATTTGTTCTTCAGTACTAATGATTTCTTTTGCAGTTAATATCTCTAAGAGTTCTTTGAATATTGCTTTTTGTTCAGCAGACATTCCACCAGATGGACCTTTTTCTCCGGGTGGGCCAGGAGGACCTCTAGGGCCAGCTGGACCTACAGGACCTTGACCACCTACAGGACCGGATTCACCAATAGAACCTATCGGTCCAGTTGGACCACGTTCACCTTGGGGCCCTTGAATTCCTTGTGGACCTTGTGGACCTTTTTCTCCAGATGGACCAGTAGTTCCACGTTCACCTTGTGTTCCTTGTGGGCCTTGTGGACCTTTGTCACCTGGTGGGCCGGTCGCACCAGTGTTTCCTTTTTCTCCAATTGGACCTAACGGACCTTTTTCTCCTTTTTCTCCTTGAGGACCAGGAACGCCAGTTAATCCTTTAGCACCAGCAGGGCCTTGTGGGCCTTGTGGACCTTTGTCACCAGTTGGACCTTCAGGTCCTTTACTACCTTTATCACCAAGAGGGCCAGGTGGACCAATAGGTCCTTTGTCACCAGCTGGACCAACAGGTCCTGTTAATCCTTTAGCACCAACAGGTCCAGGTGGACCAATAGGTCCTTTGTCACCAGCTGGACCGGTAACACCTTTTTCTCCAATTGGACCAGGTGAACCTTGAATTCCTTTTTCACCTTGAACTCCAGAAGTTCCAGTTGGACCTTTTTCTCCAGGTACACCAACAGGTCCCGTTAATCCTTTGTCACCGGGTGGACCTTGTGGACCTTTGTCACCTTTTTCTCCAGGTACACCACGTATTCCAGAAGTTCCTTTGTCACCTGGTAATCCAGTTGGACCTTTTTCTCCAGTTGGACCAGTTGGACCCTTTAATCCAGTTGGACCTTTGTCACCAGTTGGACCAGTTGGACCTTTGTCACCTTTGTCACCGGGTGGACCAGTTGGACCTTTGTCACCTTTGTCACCGGGTGGACCTGATTGACCTTTGTCACCAGTTGGACCAGTAGCACCAGGTTCACCTTTATCACCAGTTGGACCACGAATACCTCGTGGACCAATATTATCAGAATTTGTAACATTTTTTGTAGTACGTTTAGATTTGGTAGTTTTTTCAATTATTTTTTCAGGAGTTTTTTCAGGAATCTTTTCAGGAGTTTTTTCAGGAATCTTTTCAGGAGTTTCAACAGATTCAGATGATTTTCTTAACGATACTTCAAAAACAGAATACACTGAAGAAAATAAATCATTTACAACAATCCAAATAGAATCAAGTTTGTCAATTGATGATGGAAGAGGATTTTTAGAATCTCCCAATATTTCTGAAAATATAGCATCTTTTACTTTTAAATGAAAATTACCCTTCCATAAAGGAGTAAATTTTTTAGCACGAATATCATCGTCAGAAGGTTTTACATCAATTATCGAAATCTGAGCTTCGTATACGCCTGATTGTTTAAATGGTGCCTGTCCTTGAATTTCTATTCGTGGTTGAGAAGACATAGTCGTTTGTTAAAATTTCAAGTATTTCAGGATTTGGATCGCCAGATTTGAAGAAAATTAGAAAATATAGGAAAATATATCAATTAAGATGGTATTTATCTAGAGAAAATAGGTAAGTGAGTAAGTTGTTTGGTAAGAAAAACAAGAAAATAGAAAAGTCAGAAAAAGAGGAATCAGAGAAAATAGTTACAAAAGAAACTAGTCTAGTCGATCCAAGTTATAATATTAAAAAATTATTCAAAAAAGGCGTCAATTTAATGGCAGACGAGAAATTAGATGATGCTGTCGAAGTATTTGAACAAGCTTTACGAATTGAACCAGACAATGTTGAAATTTTAATGAAATTAGGATATGCAAAATTCCATCTAGACAATCATAATGATGCTCTAAAAGTATATGATAAAGTTCTTGAAGTAGATGTTACAAATCCAGAAGCTTGGAATCTTAAAGGATTAGTTCATTATGAACAAAAAAAATATGCTCAAGCTTTAGATGCAGTTAACAAAGCAATTGATTCAGATAAAACATATGGTATGGCATGGTATAACAAAGCATGTTTCTTATCTTTGTTAAACCAAGTTCCTGAAGCACTAGAAGCGTTGAAACATTCAATTGAAATTGATGTAAAAAATGCAAGAAAGTCAATCAGAGATAAAGACTTTGCAAATGTAAGAATTGAAGAAGGGTTCAAAAGAATTCAAGAAGTTGTAGTTTTAGAATCAGTAAGACAAGGATATCACACATTAGGTGCAATTGTATGGACAACATTTCTAGATAAAGCAGATGCAGAAGCATCATTAAAGAAATTATTAGAAAAAGGACTCATTATCCAAAATGAAAAACGTGATGGATTAAGTAAAATTCCAGTTTATGATCTTGCAGACAATATTGCAGATAAGATTGGTAAAGAGAAGATTGGATTTTTTGGAATTACAAAAAAGAAATTACCAAAACCAGTTAAAAATTTGAAAAAATTGAGTCAATCAATTCAATCAGCAAAAGAGGCAATTGAAGAAGGGGATGTGGGTAAAGCAATAACAGTTTTTGATGAATTTATAGATCCTACAAAATCAGGAGAACAAATGATTGAAAACTTCTTTGAAGAACACAGAGAAATCAGATTGTGGAAAATTAGATTGAATGATAGAGGAGAGGAATTCATCATAGACAACAAAGACAAAATGTTAGAAGTTTTCGAAAATGTTGAAGTTACAATTACTAAAAAACTAAGAGACGAAATCGCATAAATTATTCTGCAGATAAATCCCAATAATTAGCATCTTCTTGTTTGACGGTAGGTTTTTGGAGATTTTTCCATTCTTTGAATGAACGAACATACAATTTTGCATTAGGTAATTCTGCAGATTTGAGAGCATAGTAAGCCAAACCAGATAATGTACCAACACTTCCACAGTAAGTAATTATTTCAGAATCTCCAGAAACACCTCTATTACTTAGCAATCTTTTCATATCTTCTTTTGAACGAAGGATTTTATCATCACTAGCAAGAGTTCGATAAGGAAGACTGATAGCACCAGGAATATGTTGTTCTAAATAATTTAGTCGTTCACGATTATCAATTAAAATCACATCATCTCGAGTTTTTGCGGATTCTAAATAATCAGATGTTGCTAAAATATCAGATTGCATATTTAGAGAATGATCTTTTTTAGAAATATCAGGAACTTTTGAATCATTTTCCAATCCCAATGATTTCCAATTACCATAAGTAGTTTCAAGCAATGTAACATCTGAATGACCAATCCATTCCAAAGTCCAAGCAACTCTAGATGCCAATGCACCAAAAGTATCATCATAAACAACTACAGGAGTTTCATCATCAATACCCAGTGAGTTTACAAGTTTCAAAACATTTTCAGGACTATCATCAGACAATAATGTTGCCAATGGTAGATTTACAGAATTTGGAATATGATCTTGTTTGTAATCACCCTCACGTCTTACATCAATAACTCGTATACTATTATCACGAATTTCTGAGCGAACAGAATCTATGTCAGAAGTAATTTTAACAGATTGAGTCAAGCAGCACACTCACCCTTACCAGTTTTTGTGTGATAACTTGTATCGCTACCATAATCAAGATAGAAATCAGGATCATCATCTTTGTTTGGAGGAACAATAAGAGGTTCCAAGATTTTTTTAATGTCGTTTATTGATTTGATTGCAGAATCTTCACTATTATTTACAATTCTATGAATCCAAGATTTCAAAGTGTCATCAGATTTTTTGTTTTCTTTAAACAATTCAATTACTTTCAAGATGACTGGAATTACTCTTTTTGCAGGAACTCTGAGACATGTCTGACCTAACATAGTCTCTTCATCAAATCTACCACCAAGAGACATTTGATAATTTGCATACATGTCTTTTCCATTACGTCCACCACCTCCAAAGAAACCAATTGTTGCAATTCCATGTTGGCCACAAGAATTTGGACATCCACTTATCTTAATGGATGAATCGGCTAAATCATCATCTTCATCAAGTTTTAATTCCAAAAATTTTCTTTGAATTTCTTTTGCCAATCTATGGGAATTGGTAAGTGCTAAATTACAAGAAGTAGTTCCTGAACAACCTATAGGAGTAGTCATAGTCAAAGCTCCAGATTTTGCAAGTCCTGATTGTAATAATTTAGAATATAATGGAATTAAGTCATCTTCATGCACATATCTTAATGCAACATTTTGAACAAAACCAGTACGAGCTTTACCTTCTGAAGAAAATTCCCGAATTAAATCAGCTAAAACAGATAATTGGTTTGAAGTAATATCACCAGCTTCTAAAGTAATAAAGACAGAACGATATTCAGATTGTTTTTGTTTTACAGTATTGGTTTTTAGCCATCTAGCATAACCATCAGGTGCAGAACCACCAGTTTCATCACTGATTTTCAATGGTCTTGTAATTTTACTAGGAGTTGTATCTACTTTTAATCTAGTAACTACAGATTGAGTAGCTCTAACAATTGCTCTTTCTTTCAATACAAGGTTTTGGAATTTTTCCCAACCCATATCATTTACAAGATATCGCATTCTATTTCTGGCAAGATTTTTTCTATCACCCAATCTATCAAATATTCGCATTACTGCAATTGAAGTATAAAGTAAATCTTCTTCAGGAGTAAAGTCTTCTAGTTGGTGTCCAACAAAAGATTTGTTACCCAAGCCTCCACCGAGGAATATTTTGAAACCTTTTTGTTCAGAACCGTCAACTTGTCGAATTTCTGGAATTAATCCAACATCAACCATTCTAACCATTCCATGTTTTTCACAGCAAGTAAAATTGAATTTGAATTTACGTGGAAGA
>REGF01000034.1 GCA_003702465.1 Candidatus Nitrosomarinus sp.
AATCTATTAGCTCAAATGAAAAGAGAATTAGGAAATTTAGATAGAGTAACAAGAATTGTGAGATTATCAGGATTTGTCAATTCAGATCCAGAGTTTTATCAACACCCTAAAGTGATTAATGCCGCATCAGATTTGTTTTTTGAAATTTTTGGGGACAAAGGAAAACATTCCAGAATTGCAATGGGAGTTGCATGTCTACCACTAAATTCAATGACTGAAATTGATGCAGTGATTGAGTTTTCAGATTAAAAAAATATTAAATAATTATTTTATTTTTTTATTTAATTCAGTGATGAATTTTTTTATTTTTGGTTTTGGAACAACGGCTCCACATGCTTTATCATGACCTCCTCCAGAACCACCAAGACTGGTTGCCAAAAGATTAACAATTTTTCCTAAATGAACTTTACAGTTTTTAGAACCTCTAACTGAAACAGCATAAATTCCATGATCAACTCTTTCTTTGTATGCAACACCAACATCTTTTCCAGATAATCCCATTACAAAATTTACAGCTCCACTAGCACCAGAATCTAAGATTTCCATATAGCCAAGATTAGTCATAGTTTTCATACCTTTTTTCACTTTTGCAATCATTTGAGATAATTTCTCCACTTGAATTTGTGCAAATTCAAAGGTATTTGGAATATCATGAGGGAATTTGGAATCAGCTAATTCTTCAACCAAATATTGTAAGTAATCAGGTTCTCTTTGATGTCCAACTATATTGTAAGTCATTACTGTTGCACTGATTAATGCAAATTGTCTATCATAAATTTGGAGTAATTTTGAACCAAGAGGTCTATCTTCCATATAATCAGTGATTGCAGCACATGTTGCTACAAAAGAAGCATGATCATTTAATTTTGATTTGTATGCATTGTAAACTTGAACTGTAGTACATTCGTTAATATCATGAATTACTTTTACTTTGAGTTTTTCCAAAGCTGTAACAACAGTTGGATCAATATCATGATGATCAATGTAAGTAATTGCAACTTTGTTTTTTCTCAATCTTGCCATAAGATCGATGAATTCATCTTGAGTTTTTTTACTCAAACCCAAATCACAAATAAATAATGATTTTAATTTTTCATCCAATACAACTTGGTTTAATGCTTCCATTTGACCAGGATAATCTACAAGTATTGCGTCTCCACCAAAAGCTTGGCGAATTAATGCTGCAGAACTAATTCCATCACAATCTTCTTTATGGGAAATACAAATTACTTTAGTTCTTTTAGATTTAGTGACAGTTTTTTTAGCTGTTGTTTTTTTTGTTGTTTTTTTAGCAGATGTTTTAGTGACAGTTTTTTTAGCTGCTACTTTTTTTGTTGTTTTTTTAGCTGCTACTTTTTTTGTTGTTTTTTTAGCTGCTACTTTTTTTGTTGTTTTTTTAGCTGCTACTTTTTTTGTTGTTTTTTTAGCTGCTACTTTTTTTGTTACTGCCAATATATTGTAAAATTCTACATACCCTCATTTAAATGAAGAAAAAGGGATTAAGATTTTCTAAAAGATTTTTCAATGCTTGGTGGAACTAGAGAATCAGAATTTACGTAAATATGGTAAAAAGATTCACCGTCTAATTGAGTCTGATAATCAATTTCTTGGATTTTTTCTAATTCCTCAGCAGAAGCATTCAAAATTAATGCATCCAAATGTTGCAAATTTTTTCTTTCTTCAATGTTCATTAATTTTTGATTTGAAATTTTGATTTATTAGCAAAAGTTGTCATATTAGACAAATTACTAAATTTACTATCACAATTTTAGAGAAAATATAATAGATGAATTTTGATAGGCACCATATGGAAACAAAAAATATTGGACTTAGAGGCATAGAAGTAGCAGATACCAAAATATCCAATATTGATGGCGAAAAAGGGAAGTTAATTTACAGAGGATTTGATATTCTAGATCTTACAAAAAACTCATCATTTGAAGAAACTGCATATCTTCTACTATATGACAAATTACCAACAAAACAGGAATTAAATGAATTCAATACAAAATTGATAGAAGCAAGATACATTCCAAAACAAATGCAAAAAAATATGGAAAACTGGAGAGGAGATGCAGATCCTATGGATATGCTACAAGCATTTGTTTCTGCACTTGCTGGTTATTATGATGAAGAATTTTCAAACAAAGAAGCAAGTTATGAAAAAGCAATCAACCTTATTGCAAAAGTTCCAACCATTATTGCAAGTTGGCAAAGAATTAGAAATGGATTAGAAATTGTTGATCCAGATGCATCATTAAGTCATGCTGCAAATTTCCTTTACATGATGTCAGGTGAAAAACCAGATCCTGAAGTAGAGAAAGTTTTTGATGTGTGTTTAATACTTCATGCAGATCATACATTTAACGCATCAACATTTACTGCAAGACAAGTTGCATCAACACGTGCTCATATGTACTCAGCAGCAAGTGCAGCAATTGGTGCACTTAGTGGAGAATTACACGGAGGAGCAAATACAGAAGTTATGAAAATGTTATTGGAGATTTCTGATATGGATAAAGTTGAACCATGGATTAAAGAAAAATTATCTAAAGGTGATAAAGTGATGGGAATGGGTCATGCAGTTTACAAAACATATGACCCACGAGCTCAAGTGCTAAAAGAACTTTCAAGAAAACTTGCAGCAAAGAGTCAAGAAAAATGGTTTGATATGACAGAAAAAATTGAAACAGCAACAATTTCAGAAATGAAATCTCAAAAAGGAAAAGACATCTATCCAAATGTGGATTTGTACAGTGCATCAATTTACTATATGTTGAAAATTCCAGTAGATCTTAACACTCCAATTTTTGCAATTTCAAGAGTTGCCGGATGGGCTGCACATATCATTGAAGAAAAATTTGCAGAAGCAGCACCAAAAACTGCATTGTATAGACCAAAAGCAGTGTATGTAGGAAAATACTGCGGTCCTCAAGGATGCGAATACAAAACACTAGACTTGAGAAAATAATTTTAATTTCTGGTATTGAGCCATTCTTTTGCTTTTGAATTTACATCGTGTTTGTATAAGACTTCAAAAACCATATCGTAAAATGTAATACCCTTTTTTTGAGCCTGATCATCTAACCATTTTATTCCATCTGACAATTCTGGATCAAATTCTGAAAATTCTACTAACTCGTCAACCATTTTTGAAAAGAATGCTTGTGACTCGATCATATGTTCAACTTTCTATCTATGATCATAAAGGAAGTATTCTAATTATATAGACAAAAAACCATCTTTTGATTGACAATTGGAACATATTTTGTATTTTGATGGAGATTTGAAGAAAATTTCATGGGTAATTCTCACTGAAGGTAAGAAATTTGCTCAAAATAGGACACATATTGAAAAATACAAAGATAAAATTTCTAAAATTCAATCAAAATATGTTGCATTACATATTGCATTATTTTGGGGAATTGGGACATTTAATAAAAAATGAAGATTATATCAAAATCAGATTAGATGAAGAAATTATGCATGATCAATTAAGCTCAAAGATAAAAATCGAGGATGAATTCATTGAAAATAAAATAAAATTTATTCAAAGTTTCATCAAACAAAGAAAATTAAAAATAGATTTTGAAAAAATTGATTCTCAAAATAATTTATCTAACAAATTTTTAAAATAAAAGAGATTAAGACCGAAAACGGAGAGTTACTCGGCGACATCTCTTAATTGTAATTACATTATTGATTTAGAAGATAAGCAATAAAACAAATAATTGTTGAACAACATTAACAACACTCAGACAATAATTAGAGCGATCATATAGAATTTTCAACAGATTTTAATAAATTATGAAATATTTTCAACAATTTTCAAAAATTAGAAATTAAGAAACAGATTTTACGACATTTCTTAGTATTAGTTAGAAAATAAAGATTAGATTTATTTACTATACACCTAGACATGGATCAATTATGGCAAGCATAGACAAAGCAGCAATTGTATTTTCAATCGCAATCGCATTAGTCGGTGTAGGAGTTGCAGCAGTAGGTAGTTCAGTAGATAACTCACCAGCAGCAGCACCAGCACCACAAATGAGTTCTGCAACAAATACAGATGCAGCTGAAAAAGCAGCAGCCGCAGAAGCAGCAGCCGCAGAAAGAGCAGCTGAAAAAGCAGCAGCCGCAGAAGCAGCAGCAGCAGCCGCAGCAGAAAGAGCCGCAGCAGCAGATGCAGCAGCCGCAGAAAGAGCTGAAGCAGCAGCCGCAGCAGCAGCCGCAAAAGCAGCAGCAGATGCAGCAGCAGAAGCTGAAGCAAAAGCAATGGCAGAAGCTGAAGCAAAAGCAGCCGCAGATGCAGCAGCAGAAGCTGAAGCAGCCGCAGCAGCAGCAGCCGCAGCAGAAGCAGCAGCCGCAGCAGCAGGCCCTGAAACACATATCGTTGAAACTGCAATGGGAAGTGGTGCACCAGGATGTGAAACATCTAATGCATGTTACTTACCACAAGACATCACCATCAATGCTGGAGATACAGTAACATGGGATAATGTAGACAATGCAGCACACACTATAACAGGTGGTAGCCCAGCAAATGGTCCATCCGGAGTATTTGACAGCAGTCTACTTATGGCACAAGGTGTATTCTCACACACATTTGATGATGCAGGTTACTACGATTACTTCTGTATGGTTCATCCTTGGATGATTGGTAGTGTTACAGTTAACTAACCAAAAATTTTCCTTTTTTCTATTTTATTTTATTTTTCCTTATAGTTCGATTGTATTTCACACCAAATCTATGAGTTTCATCTCTAGCATGTTGTAAAATTTGTAATGACTTTTTATTTTTTGGAATAATAACAGGGTTTCTAGTTTTTGGGAGATAAACTTCTTCATTTTCTTTTGCCAAAGAAACGCAAGGTAATTTCAAACCAAGAGATTCTAAAGACTTCAAAGCAGCATTCAATTGACCCTTTCCACCATCTATTAAAATCAAATCAGGTAAATCAGAACCATCTTCTAGTAATCTATAATATCTTCTTTTGATGACTTCACCAATCATTGCAAAATCATCTCTACCCTGAATTGTTTTGATTTTGAATTTTCTATATCCAGATTTGTTTGGAACACCATCAAGGAAGCTAGACATGGAGCCTACTGCAAATTCAGCACCATGATTTGAGATATCAAAACATTCAATGTTATTAGGTAAAGTAGGCAAATGCAAAAGTTCCTGTAATTCCACTAATGCAGGATTGGCACCTTTTGAATGAATTAGTTTGATATTTTTTAAAATTAAATTCATAATATCTTGTTTTTTTCCACGTGTAGGAATCATAATTTTTACAGTAAATCCAGATTGTTCAGACAGTAATGATTCTAGTAATTTATGATTTTCAGGAATTTCACTAACAATAATGAATTTAGGAATTTTATGAGTTGAATAATACTGATAAAGAAAATTTGAAAATGAGTTATCACCAACTAAATCAAAAAAGAACTTATCACTATCACGAATTACACCATTAATCATTCTAAAATTCATGATTGTGGCAGTTTGTTCTTTTATTCCAATACCAAAGTACTCTTCATCAGAATTTTCAACATATTCCATTTTTTGTTTGGTTTGAAGACTTCCAAGTCGAATCAACGTATCACGAATATCTTTAGCACGCTCAAATTGTTGGGATTCTGCAGCCTGATGCATTTCATCTTCTAATTTTTTTGTAAAAATTTTAGTATCGTTTTTACCTTTTAGGACATCTTCTAATTTTTTAACATGATCAGGATATTTTTCTTGTGCCTCTTTAAATTCACATGGACCCTCACAATTACCCAAATGATATTCCAAACAAACTTTTTTTGGTAATGTTTTACAGATTCTAATTTGAAATGCTTTTCTCAAAGTTCCAATTGTAAGTAACTTAGAACTACCTTGAGTGAATGGACCATAAAATTTTCCTTTACCTAAAAATTTTCCATCCCTAGTTCTTCTAGCTACTAATAATCTAGGATATTTTTCATCAGAAACTCGCAAGTAAGTATATCGTTGTTGATCTTTTAATTCAATATTAAATCTTGGACGATATTTTTTGATCATATTTGATTCTAAAAGAAAAGCTTCACTTTCATTATCAGTTAAAACAAATTCAATATCAGAAATATTTTCAACTAATTTCTGAGTTTTGTAATTCTGATTTTTGTTAAAATATGAACGCACACGATTTTTGAGATTTTTTGCTTTTCCAATGTAAATAATTTTTTCATCAGAATCTTTCATCAAATAAATTCCAGGATTTTGAGGAATTGTTATTTTAGAAATATCAATCATTGTTTTTCAATAGATTTTTGAGATATTTTCCAGTATAGCTTCCTGGAGATTTGGATACTTGTAACGGAGTTCCTTGAGCTACAATTTTTCCACCCTCATCACCTCCTTCAGGACCCAAATCAATTAACCAATCAGAATTTTTGATTATATCCATATTGTGTTCAATTACAACCACAGTATTTCCCAAGTTAACTAATCTGTTTAATACATCTAAGAGTTTTTGAACATCTGCAAAATGCAACCCTGTAGTGGGTTCATCTAAAATATAGAGAGTCTTGCCTGTTCCACGCTTGGATAATTCTGAAGCAAGTTTTACTCTTTGAGCCTCACCACCAGATAAAGTTGTAGATGACTGTCCAAGTTTGATATATCCCAAACCAACATCATAAACAGTTTGTAATTTTCTTTGTATTGAAGGAACATTTTCAAAGAAATTTAATGCTTCATAGACAGTCATTCCCAAGACATCTGAAATATTTTTTCCTTTATACAAAACAGAAAGTGTTTCAGAATTATACCGTTTTCCTTTACATTCATCACATTTTACATAAACATCAGATAAAAATTGCATTTCAATTTGTTTAACTCCATCACCTTCACATGCAAAACATCTACCATCTGCAACATTAAATGAAAATTGTCCTGGAGTGTAACCACGTTCTTTAGACAAAGGTGTGTTAGAATATAATTCTCTAATTGGAGTAAAAGCTCCAATGTAAGTTGCAGGATTTGAACGAGGAGTTCTACCAATTGGAGATTGATCAATTGCAATTACTTTATCAATATTATCTAAACCAGTAATTTCCTTATGTGAACCTGATCTAATATTTGATTTTGAAAAATGATTTTCAAGAGTTTTTAATAAAATATCATTTATCAGCGTAGATTTTCCTGAACCAGATACACCAGTTACAGATACGAATAATCCTAATGGGATTTCAACATCAATGTTTTTTAGATTATTTTCAGAAGCTTCTTTAATTATTAAAGAACCATCTTGTTTTCGAATTTTATTTTTTAGGATAATCAATGAATCATCTTTAAGATAAGTTCCAGTAACAGATTTTGTTCCTTGGAGAATTTTTTTTATGGTTCCCTCAAATACAACGTTACCACCATTTACTCCAGCACCAGGACCCAAATCAATAATCCAATCTGAATTTCGTATTACTTCTTCGTCATGCTCAACTACAAGGATAGTATTTCCTAGATTTCGTAGTTTTGTTAGCGTTTTAATGAGGCGTGAATTATCACGTTGATGTAATCCAATTGTAGGTTCATCTAAAACATACAAAACACCAGTAAGATTAGAACCAATTTGAGTTGCCAATCGGATTCTTTGAGATTCTCCTCCGGATAAAGTGGAACTAAGTCGATTCAATGTCAGATAATTCAATCCAACATTCATCAAAAACTCTAATCGTTCTTTAATTTCTTTAAGAATATCTTTTGCAATATGTTGTTCAGTATCGTTTAATTTTAGATTAGAGAAAAAGTCAAAACAATTTGTGATTGATAAATTACAGACATCCATTATCCCTAAATCATTTATTGTTACAGCCAAAGATTCGGGTTTTAGTTTTTTACCATTACATGAATTACATGGAGTATCTCGCATGAACTGTTTAAGCCATTCACGTTTAGATTCAGAATCGGTTTCAACAAAAACTCTTTGTAAGTTTGAAAGAACACCTTCAAAAGCATTAGTGTATTTCCAAGAGGAGTCACCAGATTTTGAACTATATTGAAAGTCAATTAAGTCAGAAGTTCCATGTAAAATAATTTCTAGATGTTTTGGTTTGATTTTTTCAATAGGAGTCATTAAATCAAATCCAAATTTTTCACCAACAGTTTTCAACGCTTGTCTTCTGAATGCAGAAAATCTTCCACTCCATGGAACTATTGCTCCATCCAAAATAGATTTAGATTTATCAGGAATAACTAAAGCAGCGTCAAATTCCATTTTAACACCTAAGCCATTACATGTTTTACACAATCCAAATGGAGAATTAAAAGAAAAATTTCGAGGTTCTAATTCACCAATTGTTAAACCACAATGAGGACAAGCATTATTTTGTGAAAAGATTTTTTCAGATTTTTCTGAAGAAATCATTACTTCACCTTTTGATGCCTTAATTGCAGTTTGAATACCCTCAAAAATTCTTGATCTTTCGGATTTACTTGTTGAAATTCTATCGACAACGATTTCAATATTATGCCATTTTTGCCTATCTAATGGAGGAATCCCATCATCTAGGCTCAAAATTTCACCATTTAGTCGGATTCTAGAATAGCCATCCTTCTTAATTTGTTCAAATAATTTCTCATAAGTTCCCTTTTTTCGCTGAATTATAGGAGATAGGATCAAGATATCTTGTCCCAAAAAATCTTTGAGAATAGAATCACATATCCTTTCTACAGATTGAGTGGAAATTTTTCTATTACAATTTACACAATGAGGAATTCCTATTCTAGCAAATAACAAACGCATGTAATCATAAATTTCAGTAGTGGTTCCTACAGTAGAACGAGGATTTTTACTGGTAGTTTTTTGTTGAATTGCAATTGCAGGAGAAAGTCCTTCAATTGAATCAACATCAGGTTTATCCATCATTTCTAAAAATTGACGAGCATATGCAGACAATGATTCTACATATCTTCTTTGACCTTCAGCATAAATTGTATCAAATGCTAAAGTAGATTTTCCTGAACCAGACAAACCACTGATTATTACTAATTTATTTTTTGGAATATCAACATCTATATTTTTTAAATTATGATGACGAGCTCCACGAATTTTTAATTTGTTATCTATCATTTCTAAATTCAATCTCCTTTTCTAATCTTTTTATTCTATCTCTACATTCAATTGCTTGTTCAAAATCTAAATCTTCAGAGAATTTTTTCATTTGCGCATCCAAATCAATCACATCATTTCGAAGATCATGTATGGATTTTAATTTTGATTCATCTAATTCAATTTCCTGTTCTGGAACAGATTTCATAATAGTTTTTGGTATGATTCCATGCTTTTCATTGTATAAAATTTGTTTTTTTCTACGACGGTTTGTTTCATTTACTGTATTTTTCATAGATTGGGTATGAGTATCAGCATACATTATTACAGTACCAGTAGAATTTCTTGCAGCTCGACCACAAGTTTGAATCAGACTAGTAAAATTTCTCAAAAAACCTTCTTTATCAGCATCCAAAATTGCAACTAGAGATACTTCAGGAATATCTAATCCTTCTCTAAGCAAATTAATTCCAACTAATACATCAAATTCACCTAAACGTAATTGTCGAATAATTTCAGTTCTTTGAAGACCGTCAATTTCAGAGTGCATATATCGTACCTTGACGTCTTTTTTTGAGAGATACTCAGCTAAATCTTCAGCCATCCGTTTTGTCAAAGTAGTGACCAATACACGCTCAGAATTTTTAGTTCTCTTGTGAATTTCATTAATTAAATCATCCATTTGATCTGTAGTTGGTCTAATTTCAATTTGAGGATCTAGTAATCCTGTAGGACGAACTAATTGTTCAACAATTTTTGTAGAAGTTTTCTTTTCATAGTCAGAAGGAGTAGCGGATACAAAAATAGTATTTTCAATATATTCTTCAAATTCTTCAAATTTCAAAGGCCTATTATCATAAGCACTTGGCAATCTAAATCCATAGGTAACAAGTTTATCTTTTCTAGAATAATCACCTTTGTACATTCCATGTAATTGAGGTAAAGTAACGTGAGATTCATCGATTACTAAGAGATAATCATCACCAAAAAAATCCATCAAACAAAATGCCTTATCACCTTGATTACGTCCATCAAAATGTCTAGAATAATTTTCTATACCAGAACAATAACCTAATTCTTCAATCATTTCTAAATCATAATTAGTTCTCATTTCAAGTCTTTGTTTTTCTAATTCATTTAATGTAGGTAAATGATGTTTTAATTCATCTCGGATTGATTTAACAGCTCTTTTTGTAACATCTCTAGCAATAAGATAATGTTTTGCAGGGAAAATTATCATTTGATTAATTTTCTTTTTTTCTTTTAGAGATACATGATCAAGCATAGTAATTTTTTCTATTTCAT
>REGF01000107.1 GCA_003702465.1 Candidatus Nitrosomarinus sp.
ACCTGTAATTGAAGATTGCAATTATTGGAGCTATTACAAATGACAAAATAGTGGCAAAATCAACTAATTCTTTAAGATTATCTCCAAATTGAAGAACAGTAACTAACGAACCTGAGGCTAAAATAACAAGAAAAATGGAATACAGTTTTCTTGAACTTTTTGTTTGATTATTATCATTTTTTTTAAATAATAATTCAACTGTTCTATTAAGAGCTCTAGAATATCCATCAAATACTGCAAGAATTGTTCCAAACATTACCGTAAATGCAGATGCAGCAATTATGATGTAGCTCCAATTACCCATCACGTTACTATACATAGTAATTATTGTATGAGCGAATTGAGAATTATTGTTTGGAAGTTCTTCTCCTGAACCATAAAAAATGAAAGTACCTAGAGTGACAAACATTATTGCCAAAATTCCTGTAAGAAGATAAGAAATTCTGAATTCTAATAAAGTGACTTTTAATTTTGGTCGATATTTTGACTGTTTGATTTTTTCAATTGTCCACAAACTATTCCAACTAGATAGATCAATTGCAGTTGGCATCCATCCCATTAATGCAAGCAAAAAGAAAATTCCTGCAGTACTCCATAATTCTTTTGGAACAAAATTATCTACTTCTTCAACTGGTCCATTAATTACAGTAAGTGTAAATGCAAGTACTGTAGAAATTACTAAAATTGTAACGATAATTTTGATCAAATTATCTAATAAGTGAAATTTTCCTATTCCTAAAATCAATACACATGTGATAAACAATAAGATTAGGGACCATTCTCCTAGGAATTCTAAATTAAACAAATTTTCAAAAAACCCTGCAGTTACAAATCCTACTGCACCTGTAACAAAAAACATCGAGCAAACTGTAATTATCAGATATAGTATGAGAACTGGAGTTCCCAATTTTTTGTACCCATCAATTATACTTGTTTGAGTAGAGTTTGCATATCTGGAACCATATTCAAAAAATGGGTATTTTAGTACACTAACAAGTACTACAAATCCGATAATCATTAAACCAAAATCTGCACCTGCCCTAGTGGATTGAATTAGATGAGATACGCCTATAGCCGTGCTAGCAAAAAGCAATCCAGGTCCACTGATTTTAATAATTTTAGATATAGTTTCATTCATTTTAATAAATTCAAAAAATCTTTGACAGTATTAAAATTAAAACACTATTGTGAAGACGTAAGGTCAGAATTTTTTTGATGATTTTCAGTAAATCCTAAAACTATAGAATTGATACTAGCTAATTCGCCATGTAATTCTCCTATACTCAATGAAATTTCTGTTCCATCTGGTTCTTCATAAGTAAATTCAAAATTATTATTTATCCACCAAGAATCATTTGTCAAAACATTTCTTAAATCAACATTGAAAAATGTTCGAAGACCTGCTTTATGAAATACAGTTACTCCATTATTTTTGTAATCTCCCAGATGATCAATCATCTCATTGTAACCAGGATCAGATTTTGTTATTCCAATTTTTTCAAAATTTAATGAAAATTTTAGACATGATTTGTATATCTCAAAGTACGATAGAATACATTGAGCAAATATTGTAATCAAATCAAACATTATAGATTTATCAAAATCTTCAACCTGATTTCCATTTGACATGTGTTGTTTTAATTGGGAGATTTTGTTTTCTATAGATTGTTTTTGTAATTCTATTCGGTCTAATCTTTTTTGAAATGAATGATAAACTCTTCCAGTATTTTTGGTAATCAACTCATTAGAGACCAATAATGGGAATATTTCTCTATCAAATTTTTCTCTATATTCTACTAAAAGTTCAGTATAGGTACTCAATACAAATCAAATTTTTACACTAGATAATAAATTGCTTAATCTATGGAGTAAGGCGGTCAACATCTCTTGGATAAAATGTTGTATCTCGAATATTTTCCGTGCCAGTTAGTGACATTATTAGTCTCTCAAGACCTATACCACAACCAGCGTGTGGTGGGACTCCATAATCAAATGCATTTAGGTGATATTCAAAGGAATCAGTTTTCATGCCTTTGTTACTCATGCGCTGAGCTAATTCATCACGTTTTTCAATTCTTGTACTACCTGAGGATAATTCTAAATCACCAAACATCAAATCAAATGATTCTGAAATTTTTGGATTGGCTTTACTATCTTTAACATAAAATGGCTTTGGACCTAGAGGCCAATCAGTAATAAAATAGAATCCATCTAATCCTATTTTTTTAAGATTTGAAGGATACAAATCATCGCCCCATTCTGTTTTAGCTCCTGCTTTTTGCATTCTTTCAACCAAATCATCATATGTGTATCTTGGAATAGTTTCTGGAACTGGTGTAGGAGTAAATTCAGAATCAGGATTATTCTC
>REGF01000004.1 GCA_003702465.1 Candidatus Nitrosomarinus sp.
GTTTTGATAAATCTCATTGTGTGTGTTGTAACTGGTTCTGTAAAGTCACCACCAGATGGTGAAACAGCACCAATCAAAGTTACAGAACCGTCACGGTCTGGACTTCCAGCTGCTCTAACACGGCCTGCTCTTTCATAAAATTCTGCTAATCTTGATGCAAGATAAGATGGATATCCTTCTTCTGCTGGCATTTCTTCTAATCTACCACTCATTTCTCTTAATGCTTCAGCCCATCTACTTGTAGAATCTGCTACAAGAACGACGTCTTTACCCATGTCTCTATAATATTCTGCAATTGTAACTCCAGTGTAGATACTTGCTTCTCTTGCTGCTACTGGCATGTTACTAGTATTTGCAACAAGTACAGTTCTATCCATGAGAGGTTTTCCACTACGTGGATCTTTTAGGTGTGGGAATTCAACTAATACTTCAGTCATTTCATTTCCTCTTTCACCACAACCAATGTAAACAACAACTTGTGAATTTGCCCATTTTGCAATTTGGTGTAATGTAACGGTTTTTCCAGTTCCAAATGCTCCAGGAATTGAACCAGTTCCTCCTTTAGCAATTGGGAAGAATGTATCAATTACACGTTGTCCAGTTAGTAATGGAACTGTTGCATCATATCTGGTGTTATATGGACGTGGTTTTCGTACAGGCCATTTATGATACCTTTTGAGTGGTACATTTTCACCATCTTTTTCAACAGTTGCTAATTCAGTTTCTAAATTATAATCTCCTTCAGATACAAGGTTTGAAATTTTTCCGCCAGGATGATTTGGTGGAACCATAATAGAGTGTTCAATAAGATCAGTTTCTTGAACAGTTCCAATTACATTACCTGGTAAAACTTCATCACCATTGCTTGCAACTGGAACAAAGTGGTATGTCTTCTCCATATCAACTGGAGTAGTGGTAATACCTCTGCCAATGAATGATCCAGATGCTTTTGATAATTCTTTTAGTGGTCTTTGAATTCCGTCATAAAGTTGTCCAATAATTCCTGGACCTAATAATACACTAAGTGGGTTTCCGGTTCCAATTACTGGTTCACCTGGTTTTAATCCACTGGTTGATTCATAAACTTGAATAAATGCAACATCACCAGTTAATCTAATTACTTCACCGACTAATTTTGAATCTCCTACTGTGACAGTTTCATACATTTTGGCGTCAGCCATTCCATCAGCTCTTACTGCTGGACCGCTTACCCATACAATTCTGCCTTGTGCTGTCATCTTATTCTTTTACCCCGAATTTTGATGCAATTTCTTTCCTAATTAAAGGCTTTAATCGATCGATCTTTGCATCAATAGTGTTATCGAATTTCATAGCTCCGTCTTTGGACTGAATTTTAACACCGCCAATGCATTCAATTGTTTCAGATGATAGTTCAGAACCAGCAAAATTTGCTAATGTTGATTGAACTACATCACGATCTTTAGAGTTTGTAAATACTATAACTTCAGATGTTCCTAAAACTTGAGTGGATTCATCTAATAATGACTTAATGAGATTTGCATAATCGCCACTGCGATCAGAATTGGAAATTTCATCTACTGCTTTTGTAAAAACTCGAGAAACAGCATCTTCTACTGCTAAAAGTTGCTTGTTTCTTGCTTCAATATCAGAACTTCCTACAATTTGTTTTTCTAGTTTATCTGCCTCTTTTCGTCCATCTGCAACAATTTTGTCATATTCTTCTTCTAATTTAGTCACAGAATTGTCAAGAGTTTGATGGGAATCGCTTAGTGCGCCATCTAAATTGGCCAATACGTCTTGTTCAGTTTGATCGAGTATCTTATCAATTGTTTTTTCAAGAGAAGAATTTGCCAATATCACGCGTTTTACCATAATAGATTTTAATGTTTGGAAAAGAAAATTCTGTTGAGAAAGATATTAAAAACTAAGAAATTTTCACAGGATTAACTTGGCTATAGCTGATCTGAAACTTGGAAGTATAATTTTACCAAGATCTGAGTCGCCAAAGGCCATTTCTAGATTGACTGAGTTTGAATGGTTTCATAAAATTGATACAGATAACGATACAGTAACTCCAGAAATTGATGATTTGTTATTAGAAGCCCAAAAGACCTACCAATCCATTGATGATGTTGTCAAAGGTCTAGGAGTACCTCCAATGGTAGGAATTATGGAGATTATGTTCAAAGGAACTATGATCAAAAAGAAGGACTACGAAGTTGGCGAAATTGAAGATATGGTCAAAGACTTGATTCAAAGAACACCATCAATTATTGATGAACCTGCTAAACTTTTAGAAGAACAAGCTGATACAAAACGCTCACTTGAAGAATATACATCACTTAAAGAAACACTCGAAGTTGCAAAAAAGCTAAACATTGATCTTTCAGGATTTGGATTAATGAAATATTTTTACACAAATCTCTTTGTTATTGATTCAAAAGACTATGAGGAAATTAGTAGAGCATTAGATGGAATTACATATTACAAATATGATTTAGCCCTTAAAGAAAAATCAGCAATTTTAGTAATTGCTAGTGTGGAGGATTCTGATAAAGCACTAAAAGTGCTCAGAGGTTTCAATGCAAATCCATTTTCCATTCCTGAAGGAATTCCTCAAATTCCAGCTGAGGCATATGCAATGGCTGAGGCTAAAATTAAAGAATTAACTTCAAAGCAATCAACAATTACAAAACAAATTGCAAAAATTACAAAGAAAATTAGACGTGATATTTTAGCAATTCATGAGGAAGCTCAAGTTGCAAAAGACGTTCTTGAAACACTAAGAAAACCAGGTGGAACCAAGAACTTTGCAGTTATTCAAGGATTCATTCCATCAAAGATGGAAGAGAAATTTAAGAATGCAACTAAAGAATGGATGTCAGTTTCTGAAGACGTTACAGATCCTAAATTAAAAGAACAAGTTCCAACTTTATTTGATAACAAAAAATTTGTTAGAACATTTGAAGTAATTACAGAAAGTCAGGGAATTCCAAGAAAAGGAGAAGCTGACCCAACACCTATGATTGCTTTGATGTGGCCAATTTTCTACGGATTGATGTTTGCAGACGTTGGTCACGGATTATTGTTAATGGGAATGGGATTATTATTCAAATTCAAAGGACAAGGAAATCTTTCAAGATGGGGAATGCTAATTGCAATTTCCGGAGCATCTGCAGCTATAGCGGGTGTTGGAGCAGGTGAAGCGTTTGGATTCCACCTTGAGTACTTGGGACCATTAGGAGGAATGTTAGAGAAAGGAGGAATTTTACATTCAGTAAGCTGGCTTGTAGGAATTATCAGTGTTGCAGAATTAACATTTGAACAAGTAATCAACATCCTCAAAGTATCATTATTCATTGGAATTGTTCATTTAGTTTGGGCAATGATTCTACATGTTAAGAAATTAGCTCAAGAGGGCAAAAAATTTGTAATGTTCATGGAAGCAATTCCAAGCATCACACTATACGGCGGAATTGTCGTTATCATGATGTGTGCAATTGGTGCAAACTATGATGTCATGAATATGTATTCTAAAGTGCATACAGAAGCAGTTCCTTGGGTAACAGTATTCTTAGGTGATTGGGCACAAGTTTGGATTGTTACTAGAATTGCAGTAATTATTGTAATTGCATCAATGGTTATGATGATGATTGGAGGAATTATGCATGCAAAGAAGCATCCAGAAGATGGAGGTTCGGCAGCAAATGTTGTGATGGAAGTATTCTTAGGTAAAACAGTAGAAGCGCTAGCTCACACAATCAGTTATGCCAGACTTGGAATTATGCTGCTGGTGCATGCTGCGCTATTAATGACAGTTAACAATGCATTCAAATCACTAGGTGGTGCTGAATCAGGTGCTGCAATGGCAATGATCATTGGAGGTAACTTGGGAATTATGATGATTGAAGGATTAATTGTATACATCCAGTCTCTCAGATTGCACTTGTATGAATTCTTTACAAAATGGTACAGTGGTGGTTCAGAACCATTTAGACAAATTAGACCAGAACTAATTTACAATCAGTTCATCTGGAAGAAAAAATAAATTTTAAAATTATTTTATTGCTTTTACTAAACTTGAAATTTTTCTACCGATAATTTTTTCTCAATACTTTAATTCATTCTATAGGCAATTTGAGATTATTTCCCCATTCGCCCCAAGATCCCAAATACACTTTGACATTTTGGAATCCAAGTTTTTTTAAAACTAAAAATGAATTGGCAGCTCTATATGCTCCCTGACAATAAGTGACGATTTCAGAGTCCTTTGGAATGTCATACATTTTAGATAATTCATCATCATTTTTGAAGGTGCCATCTTCAGAGATATTTTGATTCCAATCAATATTGATAGAATTAGGGATATGTCCAGTTTGAGCAGCTCTTACTATAGTTCCGTCATACTCACCAGTAGAACGAGCATCAATTATTTTCAAATTATCTAAATTATCTCTAATATGTTCAAATCCAGAAATTATTTCAGGATTGATTTTTCCTAAAAAATTTGATGGTTTGAAATTATTTGCTTTTGTTTCAGTAGGGAGATTTTCTTTTTTCCATTTTGTAATTCCTCCATCTAACATTGAGACATTTTGATGTGAAAAATACATCAACATCCAAACACCTCTTGCTGCAAGCATACCAGATACAGAATCATAAAAGATGACTTTTTTTTCTGGTGTAACACCAAGAAATGAAAATAGTTTTCTTGTTTGATCATTGAAATTATCAATTCCATTTTTTGTTGTATCAATCCAATGAAATGCAAATAAGTCTAAATGAACTGCTCCGGGAATATGACCCTCAGAATATTCTTTGAATGAACGAGTATCAGCAATTATTACATCAGAATTATCAATGATTGAATTTAATTCGGATGTTGAAATTAACATATTTTTGATAAAAAATTCAATGATAAATAAATTACATTAGTGTCCAAAATAGTCCAAGATAATTTTTATGAAAATTCCTTACACATAGTGTAAGAGAGAATTAAATAAAAAGAAGAAAAAAGGGTTTTTTTCTATTCGTTTACGTATGCTCTTTCGCCATGTTGTGCCAAATCGAGACCAATCTCCTCTTCTTTTGGAGTTACTCTGATTCCGCCTGGCCATACTGCGTCCATTACCTTTAGGATTACAATGGTTACACCAAATGCATATCCAATTGAGATAACTGCTGCTGCAATACTGATTGCTTGGGTCTCCATTCCTTCTGGAGTTCCAGTCCATGCACCAATACCGTCTCCGGTATCCCAGATGTGTGGACTTGCTAATGTACCTGTCAAAATTGCACCTGTAAGACCACCCATTCCGTGTATTCCCCATACATCTAATGCATCGTCCCATTTGCGTGCGTTCTTGAATGCTACACAAGCATAACAAACTGTACCAGCGGCAATTCCCATAATAATTGCAGCCATTGGACCTACCCAACCTGAAGCTGGAGTGATTGTTACCAATCCTGCTACTGCACCTGATGCTGCACCAACAATACTTGGTTTTCCTGTATGTGCCCATGACATCAAGACCCAAGTAACTGCGGCCATACCAGTTGCGGTATTAGTTACAGTCCATGCGCTGACGGTAATGCCGTCTACCATTGCTTCACTACCTGCGTTAAAGCCGAACCAACCGAACCAGAGGAGACTTGTACCAAGTACTACCATTGGAATGTTGTGTGGCTCCATTGGAACTTTGCCATATCCAAGTCTTCTGCCAAGGACTAAGGCTCCGGCCAATGCTGCAAATCCTGAAGAAATGTGTACTACAGTACCACCAGCAAAGTCTAATGCATGTGATGGCGATAGGTCTGGATCAAAGTCTAATCCACCTCCTCCTATGAAACCGCCTCCCCAGACCCAGTGTGCTATTGGATCATAAACGAAGGTTCCCCATAAGAGTACGAATATCATCAATGCGCTGAATTTGATTCTGTCAATCAAACCACCAATAATTAGAATTGGTGTGATGATGGCAAATGTTCCTTGGAACATTGCAAACATTTGGTGAGGAATAGTTCCAGGCCAGCCTTGACTACAATAGTCGCCATCCTTAAACTCCTGCATCTGGTAAGCATTTGACCATGTATCTGCACAAGGACCCACTTCACCTAATGGTGCATAGTGAGAAACCATGTTAAATCCTGCATAGTCTAGACTTCCCATGTACATGTTTGCGCCTTCATCGGCATTTGGTGCAAATGCTAGTGAGTAACCCCATAGTACCCATTGAACTGACATGAGTCCCATAACAATGAGAGTCATACCAAGAACGTTGACGATGTTCTTTGATCTGGCTAAACCGCCATAAAAGAAACCGACTCCAGGTG
Source organism: Candidatus Nitrosomarinus sp. (assembly GCA_003702465.1). Taxonomy (GTDB): domain Archaea; phylum Thermoproteota; class Nitrososphaeria; order Nitrososphaerales; family Nitrosopumilaceae; genus Nitrosopumilus. The sequence goes on from REGF01000004.1 coordinate 6,316, forward strand.
ACATAAGAAGTACTAATGATGTTGCGGTAAGCATCCATGCTGTATCACCAGTGTCTATAAGACATGGTAGATATCCACCGTCGCCATCATCGTACCAGCATTCGTTAGGGTTACCAGTGTAAATTCCACTAGTTCCCTTAACATATCCGTCCATACCATCATCAACACTTTGTGCATATGCTGTTGACATAGCACCAGTTGCTGTGATTGATACTGCGGCTACAAGTAATAGAGCATACTTGTAGTTTCTAGAATTCATTAGATTTTAACGAAATTGAATCTTATTAAAGCACTGAGGACACTAAAATCAATCTAAAAGTAAGTTATTATATTATAAAATATTATGATAGTAACATAGAAAATGAAATTTATGTTAAGGGTGATTAAATGAAAGGAAAGTCAAAAGGGAAGTTAGCAATTTTTGATACATTCAAGACTAAAGATAACGATCTTACTGGAGAAGCAAAAAGACAAAGAGCAATCATTACAATTCTTGGAACTGGGGGTAATCCTGCAGAAAGAACAAGAACTGGCATTTCACAAAAAATTGCAAAAAAACAAAAAATAGCATGGAAGAATATCTACTCTGGAATTTTTAGAGATCTAGATGAAATTTTACTTCCAATGGAGATCGCTGAAGAAGATGGAAGATTACCATTACAGAGGGGTCCAAAAGCTCTTCAAGAGAAAGGAATTCCGTATTATCATTTAACAAAAAAAGGAATTCTTGTTGGATTGGCAATTAATGGAATTGAAAACATGGAATTGCAGTTAAAAGAATTTTTTTCAAAATCAGATTCAGAAGATAAGGAATTTGAGAAAATATTGATGAAATTTATGACTAGTAGCCCTAATTTCACTTATTCAATTTTTCAGAAATATGTAAAGGCATTTTGTGAAGATAAAATTAGTGAATTATTACCATTTGATCTAACAAAATTAAAGGATCTATCTGATGAAAATCTTATAATTCAAAAAGAAATTCTTACAGCATTTCTGAAATTTACAAATCCAGAAAAAAAGGAAGCAACTGCATTTTTAGAGAAAATTGGTTAAAAATTCAAGATAATTTAGATCGCCAAACATTAAAATCCGTAATTCATGACGCATCAATATGGGCAAAAACGTCTATGCATCAGTAAAATCATACAGTCAGAGAGGAAAATTACTAAACAGATCCGATTTTCAGACTTTAGCAGAATCAAGAGATCTTGAAGAATTAATGACTAGAATTAAAAATACAATTTATGGTGATGCAGTTTCAGATGTTCAAAAACCATATACATCACAAGGAATAGAATCAGGTCTACGTGGACATTTAGCAGATGTACATTATTCAATCGCAAAAACAGCTGGAGATTCACCAATTCTAGATGCATATTACATGAAATTTATCATATCAAATTTGAAATTAATTTTGAAAGGAAAAGTGTTAGATAAATCACAAGAAGAAATTGAAACTCACATTAATTTGCATGCAGAAGAACTAATCAAACAAAGAGATATCATTATCAAAGCACTTGTTTCAAAGGACCTAGAAGAAACAGTTGCTAGTTTGAATTCAGTTCAATTTGGTGAAGAAATTTCAAAAGCTGCAGCATTATACAATGAACAAAAAAATCTCCAGATTTTTGATACATATTTTGATAAAATTTTGTATCTCCAATTAGGTCGTGCCTTAAAAAATACCAGAGACAGAGATGTCATTAAATTAGTTGGAATGGATGTTGATTTCTATAATCTTCTAAGTGTAATTAGAGGAAAATTGTGGGGTTTAGAAGAAGCACAAATTCAAGATTTGATTGTTGCACAAACAGCAACAATTACAAGAGAATTATTAGGAAGAATGATTTCTGCAGCATCAATTAGAGATGCATTTGCTGAATTAACTAACACAAAATACAAAAATTTGATTTCTCAAAATGAAAATGAATTAGATGCAGTAGCTGAATTTGAGAGATCATTTGAAATGGCACTTTATACCGCATCAACTAGATCATTTTCAAAAATGTTTAGTTTTGCCACAATTGTGGGAATTACAAAATTGACATCATTTGAAGTTAGAAACCTAGCAGCAATTGCATATGCAGTAGAGCAAAAAATTCCTACAGAAATAACAATGTCGAAATTAATCGTACAAGAAGAATAATTTGTAAAATGATTAGATTCCCAAAAAAGAAAAACGATATTTCAACAGAGACCATGATTAATACAATCTGGGTTAGTACATTCATGGCCATGATTTTCTCATTGCCGCCATTAGGAATTTTCTTGGGGATTTACTTTGGAACAGGAAATTTAGTAATTGGAGCAGTTTTAGGATTCGGAGTTCATTTTGTGACATTAGCATTTTCAAGCAAAATCTCAAAATTTTTAACTCAAATAATGAGCTAAAGTATAAGTGGGCATAAAACGAGGTAATTTATCATGATGGGAGATCGAGATTATAGGTCAACTATTAAAAATGCACTTGATTCAATCGGAACAGAACTAGAATTAAACATTGATTCAAAAAATTTTCAAACTATTCATTTACAAGAAGTAGTTCAATGTTTAAGACGTTCATATTATGACAGAATTGACTCTATAGAAATAGAAAGAAGAGGTTTCAATGAACTTCTCTCAGGATTATTAAGAAAATTACAATACGGAAGTGAACCAAAAGAATTTGAAATTGAAGATATCAAACTAAAAGGACAAACAGACATGCTTGTTGACGATATTGTCTTATTATTCAGATCAGCATCTAAAGAATTAGAAAATCCACTTGCAAACGATGTCCTATATCTTAATGCATGTTTATGGATATATGATAAACACGAGGGAATGATTGTTTATATCAGTGGGGATAGAAAAGAGACAACGTTTTCTGTTACACGAAATAAGAAAATGTTTGAAGAAGTGATCCGAAGAGTAAGAGTACTAAACAATCTTCTCAAAGAACAAAAAGCACCAATTTTAGAACCATCAACAGAATGTACTGATTGTCAATATTTTGAAAGATGTTTTATGAAAAAGAAGAATAGTAAACAGATCGACATTGGAGAAATGTTAGGTTTAGGAAAATTCGGCAGCAAAGATTAGCTAAAGAAATTAAAAATATTGCAAAGGAAAATTCCTTTGTTGGATTAATCTAGTGGTTCAGGGTGTCCTTTACCACGAAGAGCGAAACACACTACTGCTAGTGCGATTGCTACACCTGCTGCGGCGCCATAAGCTGCCATACTTGCTTCTGCCATTTGATAAAAAATAACAATACGTCCTTTTATAGCATATATCAATAATTTTTTTCTAAAAACATATTATCATAATTATAAAATTTTATGATACTATCTGAAGAATTCAAAAGGAACAGTATTTTCTTGCCCACTGGTCATAGAACTGAGATTAAAGTAAACTGTTCCATAAACCCACCATTGTGCACTACCTGATTCACCAAGATCATATTCAGACTGTAATGATTTCCATAGTTCACTAGAAGATGAAGTATTCTGTATTGTCATTTTCTTTTTTAGAACAATTGAATTATCACCTAATAGTGTATAATAATTTGAACCAAATTCAACCATTCCTTCAGGTCTACTACCAATTGTTCCACCAGCTAATTGTTCAGAACTAGAAAAGCCAGTTTCAAACAGATTATAATCCATTGTTTGTACAATTACTGCACGTGGATTAGGATTAAAAATTTCAAATGCAATTTCAATAGTTGCTGAACGCTCATTAATTTTTGTAACAGAAATATCTACCAAATCAACTTCAAGTAATTCAATAGTTGGGGCGGCATTGGTATTTTCAGAAGTTGGAGCCACCATTGTTGGTCCTGAAAGAAGAATTCCACCTAAAATTGCACCAAGTGCTAAAACTGCAACAAAAACAAAGATTTTAGGATTCATACTTAATCTAACCTCAAATATATCAAATATTAGATAGTTATTATACCATTCCAGAGGGTGAAAATCATGCAATATTTTCAAGCTGTTCAAAAAGGAAAGGAAAGAGCAAGTAAATCTCAAATGAAAATGTTCAATGTTGCTGGATTTTCCATGTTGACTTTAACAACTAAAAAAATTGATGGGAAATTCTTTCCTGTAGGAGAAGAAGAATTTACAGCAGTAATTGAATCTGAAGATGGACATGTTGCTGTAATTGTAGATAATGATGGATTTACCAAAGCTCAATCAAAAGCAGTAGAAAAAGAAGAAGCCATTTCAATATTTAAAAAACTCATGGATTCAGGAATTGCAGAATATTCAAAAAATGAGATACAGATTTGGTCTCAAACTAGACCCACAATACAAAATCAAAGTTAATTATTTTTTAGAGGGTAAGATAATTTCAGTTCCTACTTTTCCACCTTTAATGGCTTTTTCAATAATTTTTGGCTCTGCTTTTAAAATTCTAGTTTTAATTTTAGAACGTTCTATAATTTTTAGAGCAACAATATCCATTAAATCATATCCTCCTGCTACAGAATCTTCATGAACTAAAATGTTTTTTAGATTTTTTAGTTCAATGCTTTTGAATTTTTTTGCTTTTTTGAATTTATTTGGATCCATATCATAAACACCATCAACATCAGTTGCATTAAGAAATTGTTCTGCTTTTATTTTTTCAGCTATTAATGCTGCTGTACCATTAGTACTCTGACCAGGGTGCAAACCTCCAGCTACAACAATTAATCCATCATTGACTGCATGTTTGACTTCTGGTAAAGTAGTTGGTGGATGTGAATATGCTTTATTTTTTAGTGCATAAATTAACAACTTTGCATTTAGTCTTGAAATTTCGATTCCTAATTCATCTAATGTTGATTCATCAGCATCAAAATTTCTAGCATGGGAAATGTAATGTCTAGCAATTACTCCACCACCTGCAATCACAACAGGTTGACAAAATTTACTAATTTTAATAAGAAAATCAGCATATTTTTGGATAATTTTGGCATTATCCATTCCAAAAACTTTTCCAGATAGTTTTATCACAATTTTTTTCTTCATTCTAAATTACCTAGTATCGATTTTGCTGCAATTTCAACTTTTTTCCTGTATTTATCATGGGTATAGACTCTTAGTATGTTCATAAAGCCTGAAATGGCTGAAACTACAGGTATTTCAGAAATTGGGAGTTCTTTTGCGGATACTTTGCCATTTTCTGTAGAAATTAATGTTATTGACTTTGATTCATTTTTTGACGGAGCTAATGGAATAGAAGGAGTCACAGAACTATCAACAAATATTTCATTTTCATCAACATGTGATTTTTTAGAGATTTCAAAACGTAATTCGTCTGTTCTAGTTTTTTTTAGATTTTTTTGACTTGTTAGAATTCTCTCAAATACACATTTTAGCAATTTCCTATTTTGATAATCATTAGCTAATTTTCTTGCTTGCTTAAGTTTTGAAGATTGTGATGAAATAATTGATGATAAAACAAATTCATCAGTTAATTCAACATATTCATTTAGATTAAAAGTGGTGAAACCAAATTCATCATCAGATAATCTTAATGCTTGAATTAACATGACTTCTGCAGCTCGAACTGTTTTATGAAAATATACAGCTTTAAACATTTGATATCTTGAGTGCATCATAGATTCAAAAGAATACAATGCTGAACGCTCTAATGCAATTTTTTTCTTATGTACATTAAGTGATTGAGTAATTCGTTTATGATCAACTTTAGCATGTTCTGCGCCAGTAAAATAACCATCTCTAAGTAAATAATCCATCATATCTGCACTTAATGCACCAGAAACAATTTCATTTAGATATTGAAATTTTGATTCTCCAAATGCAATTTGTGCAATTAATTTTTTATCGAATCCAGTTTTAGATAAAATATCACCAATTTCAGATTTTAAGATGATATTTTTACCAAAATCTTCATGTGAAATTTTTTTTTCTTGAATTATTTCTTCAAATAAATGAGAAAAAGGTCCGTGACCTATGTCATGTAATAGACTTGCTAGGCGTAAAATCTGAACATCATCAGAATTCAGAAATTCTTTTTCATTTAATGCAAATCCTGCTTCTGTAGCAATATGCATTACACCAAGTGAGTGTTCAAATCGACTATGTTGTGCAGATGGATAAGTCAAATGTGCACCAGAAAGTTGTTTAATTCGTCTAAGTCTTTGAAAAATAGGACTATCAATTATAGGAAGTTCATAATCATATACACGAATAAAATCATGAATTGGATCAATTATATCTAAATAATTTTTTTTCATATTCCCAGTTTCTTTGAAAATGCTTTTACAATTTCTTCATGAATTTCTAATTTTGATTTAGATGCATCAATAATTTTCCAGTGTTTTTTCTTTGCAGTAGTACGATAAATTTTAGATATTTTTCTTGAAAATTGTTCATTTTTTTCAAACTTGTCTCTTTTCATAATTTTGCCTTTTTCATTTTGAGGAGAGCGTGAAAAAGATTCTTTTTGAGTTACATCGAGTAGTATTACAAGATCTGCTTTTGGCAAACCACTATCAAGACTTTCAAGCCAGTTCTGTTTTAATCCATTTGCTAATCCATAAACTAAGTTAGATTGATAATATCTATTCATTATTAAAACAGAATTTTTTTCTTTTGATTTTATTATTTCATCAAGTTTTTCCCATCGATTTGCTGCTAGAAGACAATGAATTACTTGTGGAGGAAATTTACGTTTTCCATCAAGATATTTTCTAATTTCTTTACCAATTGGAGTTTCATAATCAGGAAAATGAAATAATTTTGTTTTGATTTTTTGTTTTCTAAGAAATTTTTGTAATAAAACTGATTGAGTTAGTTTTCCTGCTTGATCTCCACCTTCAATAACAATTATCATAAGATATCCAATTAGAGGAATTAATTGATTAAAAATCTATCAAGGGAATAGTAGAATGAATATATCAATACATGAATTTACCAAAATTATTAGGCATGAATTCAAGACTTAAAACAAATGAATCAAAAATCAATCTATGACCTGTATACACACTTTCAAAAATAAAGAGAATCATATGGTTTGTTCAAAATGTGGACATATTCGTGAATTTACAAAACCTTCAGTAAAACCCAAAATTTTACTTATTGGATTATTAATCTCTGTAATGATTGTGGGTGGAATTGTTACACTATCATTTTTTTCCTAAAAATTGATTTTAATAAAATGTCAGTCAAGGTTTATATCTAAAAATTTACCACTTATGACAAAATGGGATTAATGAAAGAAATGATGAAAGAAATTGGAAATAAATCTAGGGAATTTTACGAATTTGTATTACCACCAATAGATATGCATCTAACAGATGAAAATCTAAAAGTACTAATCGATATTCCAGGATTTGTAAAAGAAGATATCAAATTAACTTTATGCGGCAATATCCTTTCGATAAAAGCTAAAAAAATCATGAATGAAGAAGATTCAAAAACATTAATTTCAAATCAGCGACCAAATATGATTAATAAAAAGATTAGATTACCAATTGAAATTAAAGAAGGCGAAGAAAAAATTGAATCAGCAAAATATGAAAATGGGGTTTTGGTCCTAATAGTTCCAGTTACCAAAAAATCAAAAAATATTACAATAGAATAATCTAATATTTTCTTAATAGTGCAGATATTGCCATTACAATACCAGAACTAATCATTCCTAATGTTCCTAGATATTCATTTGATTGAAATAATAATACTGATCCAATGAAAATAGCAGAAGAAAAAATACTACCACTAATCAATACAACAGGTTTACGTTTTTTCATATACACTTCTACTTCATTCATTAATTTCTCCATGTCTGAACCTACTCTCAAAGTAGAATTAATGGATTTAAGAAAACTATCAAACGAAAGTTTTACTTCTTCAATATATGCACCAGTGATTAAATTTTCTTGTTGTAAAATATTTTTTAAAACTTTTAAAAATTTAAAATCAACATCATGTGTTTTGTAAATTCCTTCTATTATTGATGCCATCCTCAAATATAACGCCAAATTTTTTGGTAAAATAAATGGAAACTTACTCATAGTTTTATTTGCTAATTCCATCAAGTTTTCTACTTCCATTTCATCAGGTTTATCGCCATGCATAGAACGAATTGATAATTCTATTCCTTTTTCAATAACTGATCTATTGTAATCAGGAGTTAGCATTTTTAGATCATCCATTGCTGAAACAACTCTAGAAGGATTTTTTTCTACTAATGCGAGATATAATCGGATTAGGTTAATTCTTGTTTTATTATTTATTCTTCCAACCATTCCATAGTCATATAGAATTAATTTTCCTTCATCAGTGACTGAAATATTTCCTGGGTGAGGATCTGCATGAAAAATAGAATGTTTCAAAAGCATTGTAAAGAAAATTTGGTGAACATCAATGACTAATTGTTGTCTATCAATATTTTTTTTATTTAGGGCATCTACATTTGTTACCTTAATTCCAGGCAAATACTCCATAGTCAGTACATTTTTTGAAGAAAAATCATCATAAACTGAGGGTACAATTACCTTAGAATTACTTGCCATATCATTTTTGATTTCTTTGAGATTTTTGGATTCATTGGTATAATCCAATTCTTCATGAATAGTTTCAATAAATTGCGAAAGCATGGTTTTTGCAGAATATCTTAGATTAGAATCAACGAATCTCAATGCCAAAGGTAAAATTTTTTTTAGAATTTTAAGATCTTTTTCAACAACTTTTTCAATTCCAGGTCTTTTTACTTTAATGACTATTTGTTGGCCAGAAATTGAACCCCTATAGACTTGACCTAATGATGCACCAGAAATAGATGTAGTATCAATATTATCAAATTTTTCACTTATCAATCCAATATCTTTTTCAATAATTGGTTTGATTTGTTCAAATGGAGCAGCAGGAACACTATCTTGTAATTTTGATAATTCTTGTAAATATGGTTGTGGTAAAATATCAGCTCTAGATGATAACCACTGACCTAATTTTATATAGACTGGTCCTAATGAAAGAAAAGTTTGAAGAACTTTAGATGCATTTTTTTGAAATTGATTTAAATCAATATTATCTTTATTTTGATTAATCCATTTTTTTCGATCTTTACGTAATGCCAAAATAGATGGTAAAAGTTTTATCAAAATTTTTACTGTTCTGACTGTATACAAAAAATCACTCCAAATGTTTTTTCATTTTTTTAGTTAGATCATAAGCTAAATAGCCGGACATTAGAGAAGATGCTAATACATTAGCTATGAAATTTTTATTTGAATTTTTATTTGAATTTTTTGTTGCAGTTGTTAATCCAGTAAATATTCCACATGCAATTCCAATTAATACCTCTGGTGCATCATAAACTAAATGACCAATTGGATTTACTCTTGGATCAACTTTATCAGTATGAACTAAAAATTTATCATCGTATTCTCTAATATGCAAATTACCATAACGATATTGTTTTAGAGCTCCATTTTTTTGGCCAAGAATTGTTTCTTCAGCTTCTTCAAACATAAATTCACGTAACTCTTTTGGAACTTCAATTTCATCTCCAGGCATATTATCAATACAGAATAATTGCTTATAATCCTAGATCAAAAAATTATTGTGCCTAATTTAGCACAATTGATTCAAAATGAATTAATTTTTTAAATTATCTTTAGTAAATAAAATAAAACTAGCACCAAATGAAATTAACATTATAATTCCTGAAACATATGCGAAGTTAAATCCATCACCAGGGTGATTTTCTTCATGATAATGATTTATCAAAAAAGTTAATATCAAAAAAGCCACTCCAATAAAAGTTAATTTTCTATGGTTTAACAATAATTATCAAATAATTAATTACTATATGAATTTAGAAAATTCAACATTACGGATTCTTTTCCATTTGAGACAATTTTACAATAATTTGTTCTAATTCTGATTTATTTTCATCAATTACTCGCTTTAAAACTTCAATCTCATTATTTATCTGATTAATGTTTACATCATCAGAATTTTTTATTTCATTTTCTAATTCATTTAAAATATTTTCATTATATTGATTTATTTTTTCTAATTCATTTTTATATTTTAATAAATTATCATATTGATTAGAAATTTTAGGCATCTCCACCAAATTAGAATTTGAAATAAACCCTGTTGCAATTATTATACTGCCTATAGATACTACCACAATTAAAACAATTATTGTTAATCTAAGTTTCATTTTTTTATCATATTTTTTTTCAGATTTAAGATTAATGATTATAATTCAATTATTTTTGGTTTTTACGCCTACGAATCATAAATACTGCAATAGCAATTACCACAATTATTGGAATTGCAACATATCCAAGATTAAATTCAGTTTCTTCTTCAACAGAAATTTCATTTACTATAATCGTGGTTTCATATGGTAAGAAAATTTCATCTCTTACACTATCCTTGTATCTTACAGTAATTGTTACATCATGTTCACCATATTGTGGTTCACCTTCAAATTCTATTGGAATGTTAAATGGTACTGGAGCATCAGTTTCTATTTCATCTATAAATTGAGTATTTGATTTTATATTGGAATTACCATTTGCTTCAAGAGTAACAAATCCAAATAATCCATCTTCATTTCCCTCATTAATTATTTCACCAATAACCATTTGAGTACCAGATAATTCAATGACTTTTACATTAAAAATAGTAAGATCAATCAAACCTCTAATGTAAAAATCAAGTATTTTTGAGATTGTTTCTTTATCACCATGTGTGTTAAAATATGAAATAGATAACGGAATTCGTAAAGTCTCACCCTTTAATGATTCTGGAACATATACATCTGCAACAAATGAATTAAATGATTTGGCTTTAATATTGCCTAGATCCCAACTGGATTCTAAAATTAAAACATTTTCAACATTAGTAATTGATGCAGTATTTGATGATAGAGATGTTTGAGCATTATCTATAATTACATCTACAGCAGAAATTGGTGCAGTTCCATCATTTACAATATCAATTACAATGTTATTTGATTTCAATGAGGTAAGAAATGTTTCAGATGCCCTAACGTTAATGGTACTGTCTCCAGTTACTTTAAAATCAAAAGTAGAAAATGATGATCTGACACCAGATTCTCTTAATCTTGAATAATCTACTTTAACAGTTCCAGAATATTGTTTTATCTCAATATTGTCATCAATATTTACATAAAATGTTAAATGGAAATTTTTTCCTGCTAATGAATTTGCACTAGTGTTTGCATCAATAGTTGCTCCTGGGCCATCTGAAGCTGAAAATCCAAATGGTAATGAGAGTTGTCCTTCAATTCCAGTAATATCTTGGGTTCCCACGTTTGCAAATTCAATTGTAAATGGAACATTGTTATCTCCACTTTCAACTTCTATTTTATTATCAAGTGTACCAAAATATGCATCTAATAATTTTACATCACCAAAATCTCTCTCAAATGCAGAATCACCAAAATTTCCTGATTGTATAGGTCCATCTTTCCAATCAGCAAATGAAGATGAAACTAACAATGGGAAAAATCCAATTAAAAATAAAACTGTAAATAATTTCAAATTCATTATGCTATTAACTCCATTGTTGAAGAAGGTTGTTCACCCTCAAATGCCTTTCCATCTTTAATTGTGATAATTTTATCAACATTGCCAAAATGTTGTCTATCGTGAGTTACAATTACAAAAGTTTGGTTTAATTTTTTGGCCATAGATTTCATCAAATCTACAATGATTTGCGATGTTACAGAATCAAGATTTCCTGTAGGTTCATCAGCTAAAACTATTGAAGGTCTATTGATTAAACCTCTTGCAATTGCTACTCTTTGAGCTTGTCCACCAGAAATTTTATTTGCACGTTTTTTAATTTGATCTTCTAAACCAACTGCTTTAAGTAAATCTCGAGCTTCTTTTTCTGAAGCTGTGTTAGTTCCAGCAATTTGTCTTGGCAACAAAATATTTTCTAATACTGAAAGATCTGATAAGAGATTAGAAAATTGGAAAATAAATCCTAATTTTTTATTTCTAAATGAAGATATTTGGTCATCATTAAGAGTTGTAGTGTTAATTCCATCAATGAATACATTTCCAGTAGTAGGTCTATCTAACAATCCAATCATATTTAGTAATGTAGATTTGCCTGAACCTGACCCACCTACAATTAGAACAACTTGACCTTGTTCAATTGAAAAAGATACATCATCAAGAGCTTTTACTTCAGTATCACCATCTCCAAAAATTTTGGTTAAATGATTAACTTCTAAAACTCTAGACATTTCTCATTGCCTCCACAGGTTGTAATTTTGTAGCTCTGTAAGATGGGTATAACGACGCAATTATAGCCAAAATAAATGAGGCTAAGGCTGTTTGAATAATTTTTTCCCAATTATAGCTAACCTCAAGTGGCAAACTGTTATTGAATGACATTTTGGTTTCTTTTGCGTAGAAAGTATATCCTAATCCAGCTGCAGTTCCTACCCCTGCACCAATTGCTCCAATTAACATTCCCTGGAAAATAAAAATTATCAAAATATCTTTTCTTTTAGCACCAATTGCTCTCATTACACCAATTTCTTTAGTTTTTCCGTTAACTAACATCATTTGAATTGTAACAATTGCAAATGCGGATGACATCATTCCGAAATATCCAATCATGTTAATCATAGCTATACCAGATCTAAAACCAGCAAGTTGTTCTTCTGCAGATTCCTCTATAGTCTCTGCAAGAAAATCATCATTTGGAAATGATAACAAAAAGAATTCTTTTACTTCAAATGCTTTAGATGGATCATTTAGTTTTACCATAATGGAACCAGTTTGATCTTCTCTATTTGTCATATCACGTAAAGTATCAATGTGTATAACAGAACTATAATCAAATCCTTGACCTCCTGGAGATTTTGCAATTCCAGATACTGTGAATCTTTTTGTTTGTTCTTCACCCCATCTATCAATAATTGTGACTTTAACATTATCTCCAACAGCTGCTCCTCCAAGATCTTCTGAAACGCTATTTCCTAATACAATTGAATTTCTTGAAAAAACGTAAGTTCCTTCTGCAACGGTTTCATGAACAGTTGATGCTCTAATATCATTAAATGGATCTACACCAACTACAGGGATTCTTGTTTTTTCAATTAATTGACCATTTTTTGTTATTTCCATTTCAGCAGTGGCCGAAAGCCGCGGTGTCGCCGCTTCAACATATGAAATTCTTTCAAACCAACTAACTATTGATGAATCAGATTTTTCAATATAATCATCTTCATTGGTAACAAGAATGTCACCATTACGATATTCACTAATATCTCTGACAATTGCATCAAAGAGTCCTTGAAAAATTACAAAATTAACATGAATTACTAAAATTCCAATAGTTACAGCTAAAACTGCACCAATCAAACTACCTTTTTTGTTAAATAGCATTCTTTTGGCTAATTTCATTCGGTAATCCATATAATTACAGAAAAAGTCTGATATTTAACACATTTTATTCCTAGTGCTAAATTACAGACAATTTTATATCATATTAGTTATTTCTATATTTTGTGGAGGCACAATAAGTGACATAATGGACAATTTTGACATACAAATTCTTAGTAAATTATTAAACAATTGCAGAGAATCTGACAGACAAATTGGAATAGAATTAGGAATGTCGGGAGGAGCAGTTAACTCACGTATACGTAAAATGCAGAAACTTGAGATAATTGAAAAATTCTTTGTAAAAGTTGAGCCACCTGTATTAGGATATGGTATTTTGTATTTTGTTGTATCAGGAGAAAATATGAAAGAAGTACTTGAGCAAGTTAGTTTAGTAGGAGAACCCAATTTTGTAGTCCCCTGTGTTGGAGGCATTACAGTTTGTAGCATAATTGTTAAAGAAAATTTAGAACAAAAAATTGAACTTGCAAAAAAATTAATGAAAGATTTCAAAGTATTATCAATCTTTGAAGCAGAAAATCCTGGATTCAAAAAAAATCTTACAAAAACAGATTTACAGATTTTGGATGAATTAATAAAAAATCCAAGACAAAAAATTGAAACTGTTGCAAAAAATACAAAAATGTCAACAAAAACAATCACAAGATGTATTGAAAAATTGCAAAAAAATGAAGGAATTCAGTTTACTACATTATATGATCCTAAAAAAATAAAAAAATACATTCCATACGCAATAATTACATGGGTAGAAGGAGATTTGAAAGAAACATTAGAAAAAATGAATAAAGAATTTTCTAATACATATTTACAAATTCCATTTATTGCAAAAAATCAAATTGTATTATTTATGTATAGTAATGATATCTATAAAATGGATGAATTAACACAAAAAGTTAGAAATCTTAAGAATGTTAAATCAGCAGATCTGTTTATTCCGAAAAAAATTTCATTTTATGATGAATGGATAAAAACAGCAATAGTAGATTTAAAAAAATCATCTAAATTACATTTAACATACCAAATAAATTAAATAATAATATTATTGAAAACTATTGTGAAAAAACAAAAAATCTATGAGGGGAAAATTTTAGGTCTTAGTATTTACACTGGTAAGATAGAAGGAAGAAAAGTAAAACGTGAAGTTATAGAACATAGAGGTGCAGCAGCTATACTTGCTTTTGATGAAGATGATAAAGTCATTTTAGTTAAACAACACAGATTTCCACATGGATATGTTTTAGAAATACCAGCAGGAACATTAGAAAAAAAAGAGGCTCCAATTAAGTGCGCATTTAGGGAATTAGAAGAAGAAACAGGTTATAGTGCAAAAAAAATGAGTCCACTGATAACATATTACCCATCAATTGGCTATAATGCAGAGGTAATTCATTGCTTTTTAGCCTCAGGCCTAAAGAAAAGAGGAGAATTACAATTAGATGATGATGAAATTTTATCAGTAGTTAAAATGAATTTAAAAAAAGTGATTAGAATGATTAAGACTGGAGAAATTCAAGATTCAAAAACAATATGTGCAATTTTGACATATGCATCAAAAAAGAAACTAAATTAGTTATTCATTATAGATTGGTTGCACAAGGTCAGCAAGATCACCCCACGATTGCGCAATTCTCTCAAACATATAGATAAGATCTAAAAAATCAATTGGAATTTGTTTTTTATTTTCTAAATTTGTTCTAAATAGACTAAGTTTTTTTTCATATTCTTTATGTAAAGATATAGATTCTATAGCTAAAAGTCGATCAGGTTTTGTAAATGCATCAATAGATTTTTCAGCTATTGAATTAAATCCTCTAACAACATCATACATTTTTGTTGAATAATCTTTTGGTAAGGATGAATTATAAATCAAAGTTGATAATTCTACAATGATATCACCAGCATTTTCAAGAATATTTGCTGCAACTCTATAATCAAGAATATCGATATTTTCTAAATTAAATGTGTTAGCTAATCTTCTATCAACAAGTGTACTACGAATTAAACGAACTAGTAAAAAGTATTGGCGATTTACTTCTATATCACGGTTAGATAATGATTTCAAATTTGATTTATCATCAGAAATTAATGCATTAGTAACATCATCATACATTCCTAGTGCAATAGAACTCATTCGTTTGAGAATTTTTTCAGGATTTAATGTAGTAGAATCTAAAAGAAATTGCATGTTAATGTGAGATGCATCTTCTTCAATTATCTCCATTCCAACTAAGCGTCTCATTGAATTACGAATTTGTTCTCTATCTTCACCAGATATCATTGATTTTGAATTTATTTCAATTACATCATAACCCAATAGATATGCACCAGTAATATCAGCTACAATATTTTCTTCTTTATGTAAAGGATATGAAATTACAAGTTCTTTAGTTGGTCGAATTTCTTTATTTGTAGAAATTGAAATATTATCATTACCGGTTTCAATTTCAACTTGAGCACCTTTATCCAAATTATTTGCATCAATCCATTCTTTTGGTAAAGAAACTAAGATGCTACTTCCAATTTTTTGTAGGCGTCGAATGAATTTAGTCAATTTATACTAATTTAACTAATTTAAGCCATATTCTTATATTTTGTCTAAAATTTAAACTCAAAATAATGGAAGCTGTAGCATTTTGTCCTGCACACATAACTGGATTTTTCAAAGCTCATGTTAATCAAGATGAAAGAATTTTAGAAAATTTAGGTTCAACTGGAGCAGGATTTTCAATAAAACAAGGAGTTACTACATCAGTTAAAATCAATATTAAAAATAATGACAAAGAAAATTTTCAAATTATTACAAAAGGATACAAACCTGATAAAACAAATATTTCAGAATATGTCATAAAAGAATTTTTGAAACTAGGAGAATTTTCAAACTTATTTTTTAATATCGAACATGAAATAACAATTCCTGTAGGATATGGACTTGGTTCAAGTAGTGCAGTTGCTTTATCACTTGCATTTGCATTAGATCAGGCTCTTAAAACAAATTTAGATAAAAAAATTATTGGACAAATTGCACATAATGCAGAAGTTAATTGTAAAACAGGCTTAGGAGATGTATTGGCATCATATTATGGTGGTTTTGAAATTAGAGATAAACCAGGAGCACCAGGAATTGGTCATGTTGAAAAAATTAATTTAGAAAAAATTTCTATCATTATGATATGTTTTTCTCCAATTTCTACAAATAAATTCATCAAAGAAAGATTACCACAAATAAATGGTCTAGGTGGAAAAATGGTTAATCAATTATTAAAATCAAAAGACTATGAACACTTTCAAGATATGTCATTAGAATTTGCAAAATATGTTGATGTAATGACACCAAGAATGCAAAAAGTTGTTGATGAATTATCTCAAAATAATATTAAATGTGGAATTGCATTATTTGGTGAAACAATTTTTTCCATGGTTCCAAAAGAAAAAGAAGATACAGTTGTAAGAATTTTAGAAAAATTTTCTGAGGGAGAGATAATTAAATCAGAATTAGATCAAGTAGGTGCTCGAATTCTTAATAATTAAAAATGACATTGATTCCTAAATCACATCCTAGGTTAGATTCTCTCTTAATTCGTGAAAAATTAGTGAAAGGATTTGATAATAATTTAGTAGCCAAAGAAGGTCTATTAGCTCATGGTAGAGGAGAAACATTTGATTATCTATTAGGTGAAAAAACCTCAAAATCAGCTAAAGAAGCGATAAAAGCTGCTGCATTTATGCTCACAAATGCACAAAATTCTGTAATTTCAGTGAATGGTAATTTTGCTGCTTTATGCCCACAAGAAATAATTCAATTAGCAAACTATACGAATTCAAAAATTGAAGTAAATTTATTCTATTCAACTGAAAAACGTAAAAAAGCAATTACTAAAATTTTAAAAAAATCAGGGGCGAAAGAAATTTTTGGCTTAAATAAAAAATCATCTGTAAAATTATCAGGAATCGATAGTAATAGGAGAATTGTGGATAAAAATGGAATATTTTCAGCAGATGTTGTATTAGTTCCATTAGAAGATGGAGATAGAACAATTGCATTAAAAAAAGCAAAAAAGAAAATTATTACATTTGATTTGAATCCACTTTCAAGAACTGCTCAAACGGCAGATATTACAATAGTGGATAATGTAATACGTGCAATGAAGTTACTAGTAATAGAATCAAAAAAGAAAACACAAAAAATGTCAAATTATGATAATAAAAAAAATCTTCAAGTATCAATTTTAGAAATTAAAAAAAATTTAGAGAGACGAGCAAAAAATGCATAAAAATTTTAAAAATATTTTAGAAATGAAAGGTAAAGAAAAAATTACTGTTTTAACTGGATATGATTCCACTATGGTGACACTATGTGATCAAGTTGATGTGATTTTAGTAGGCGATAGTGCAGGAATGGTCATGTTAGGATATGAAAATACATCTTCAGTAACTATGGAAGACATGATTAGATTTACAACTGCTGCAAAGAATGGAAGAAAAAATTCATTGATTGTTTCAGATTTACCAATTAATTCATACAATACAAAAAAAGATGCAGTTGAAAATTCATTGAAATTAATTGAAGCTGGTGCTGATGCTGTAAAATTGGAAGGAGGTAAAGAAGTTGCAGAAATAATTAAATCAATTACAGAAGCCAAAATTCCTGTAATGGGTCATTTAGGGCTATTACCACAAACTGCTCAAAAATATACAGTTCAAGGAAAAACAAAAGATAGTGCGTTGGAATTAATTGAAGATGCAGAAATAATAACAAAATCAGGCGTATTTAGCATAGTTTTAGAGATGGTTTCAAGTCAAGTTGCTAAAATAATTACGGAAAAAATTTCTGTACCTACAATAGGAATTGGATCTGGTAAATTTTGTGATGGACAGGTTCTAGTTGTTCATGACATGTTGGGACTATTTGAAAAAATTAAACCTAAATTTGCAAAAAGATATCTATCTTTAGCTGATGAAATAAGAAATGCTGTGAAATCATATACAATAGAAGTTAAAGAACAAAAATTTCCAGATATTGAAAATGAATTTCAAATGGAAGAATCAGAATACAATAAACTGAGGAAAGAAATTGAATAAAAAAGAACTAGATCACCCATCATTAGACATAGTAGAATCAAAGGGAACTGGACTTTCTGGGAAAAAAATTGTTTTATGTGTTGCTGGAAGTGTTGCAGCTTACAAATCAATTGAACTAGCAAGATTACTAATGAGACATGGTGCAAAAGTAACATGCGTAATGAGTAATGCTTCAACGAAAATGATTCAACCTGATTATATGAAATGGGCTACAGGAAATGATGTAATTACAAAATTAACAGGTAAGTTAGAGCACATCAATATTGCAGATTATAAAAAATCAGATCTCATTATTGTTTATCCTGCAACTGCAAATACTTTAGGAAAACTTGCAAATGGTATTGATGATACACCAATTTCAACAGTATTAACAGTGGGATTTGGTTCTAAAACACCAATTCTAATGGCTTTAGCAATGCATGCATCAATGTATGAAAATGCTGCTGTTAAAAAAAATATTTCATTTTTAAAAAATAAAATTGATTTTATTTCACCAAATATGATAGAAGGAAAAGCCAAAGCTTCAGAACCAGAAGAAGTTCTAGAATATGTTTTAAAGAAATTTGGATTATCACCAAAATTACATGGCAAAAAAATATTGATGACAGCAGGACCTACTATTGAACAAATTGATCCAATTAGAGCCATTACAAATCTAAGTTCAGGTAAAACAGGAGTGAGTTTAGCAAAAGAATTAGTTTCTGCAGGTGCAAAAGTTACATTTGTCTACGGACCAGGAAGTGAAAAACCACCAAAAGGAGCAAAAATAATCAATGTAATGACAAGTAAAGAAATGTACAATTCTGTCAAAAAAGAATTAAAAAATAAATTTGATGTCGTAATTATGGCTGCTGCAATATCAGATTATATTCCAACAAATCCTAGTAAAAAGAAAATAAAAAGCTCAAAATCAAGTATTACAATTAACCTCAAAAAATCACCAAAGATTATTGACGAAGTTAAAAAGTTGCAAAAAGATGTTATTCTTATCGGTTTTAAAGCTGAAACAAATGTTACAAATGCTCAATTAATTAAATCAGCAAAAAGAAAATTAAAAGAATCGTCATCAGATTTAATCATAGCAAACGATATTGGAAAAGAGCGATACAAAAAAAATTCTAATAATAATCAAATCATAATAGTTGATTCAAAAAAAAGTATTACCTCAGGTTGGATGAAAAAAGAAAAAATTGCAAAAATTATAAAAAAACAGATTGAATTAAGATTAGAATGAAATTGATTAATTCAAATTATAAACAAAGAAATATGAAAATTTGGAATGAGGTTGCTCCAAGATATCATAAAAGATGGGCAAGTGTGAATAAGGGTCCATTTCAAAGTACAAAAAAATTAATTAATTTAGTAAATATTGAAAAAGAAAATTTTGTATTAGATGTTGCATGTGGAACAGGAGTAGTAACAAAACAAATTCAAAAAAAAATTGGTAAATCTGGATATGTTGTAGGAATTGATACATCAACAACTGCAATAAAAATTGCAAAAAAATGGAATGAAAAAAATATTAATTTAGATTTCATTAATACAGATGCAGAAAACTTTACTTTTTCAAAAAAATTTGATATAATTACTTGTCAATATGCATTATTTTTTTTTCCCAATGCACAAAAAGCATTAAAAAATATGAGAAATAGTCTCAAAAAATCTGGAAAAATAGGAATTTCAGTTCACGGTAGTAAAGACAATGTACCTTTTTTTAGTAGCATTTTAGATTCTGCTGTCAAATATATTCCAGATTATGTTCCTCCAGGAACACCAAATATGGATAGATTTGGAAATAAATCAGCATTAAAATCGATAGTTAAAAAAGCAGGATTTTCAAATATTGTTGTAAAGGAATTCATTTTTAATTATAATCCTGGAAAATTTGAAGACTATTGGAAAAATTATATCAAATACATTGCAAAACCTCTAAAAGAAAAAATAAATGCTTTAGGTTATTCTAAACGCAAAGAATTTAGAAATTCAGTTAGAGAGAGTACATTACAATATACAAAAAAGAATGGTGAGATTATTTTTCCTTGGCAAGTATTAATTTTGACTGCAAAAAATAATTAATTTTTTAAAAAAAATCTAGTTTATTTATAGAATGTACCAATTTCCTATTATCTTAATTTGATTTAATTTAGATAACCGATCATATTGGTAAGAAGAGCAGGAGTCATTTTAGTACCTTTATCTCTTCTTATCACTTCCCTTTCATTATTAATTGGAATTAATAAAAACAGTAGAATTAGATATTGTAATCATTTCTACTGCTTTGACAGACATGTTTTCGGTTTTTGAAATTTCTTTGATTTCCAATTCATGTACATCTTGTAAATGTTTGAGAAATTCTTTTTCTTCAATATTATTTTGTTTAAAATTACATGAAGAAAAAATACAATTAAAATTCAATAATTATAGTAATTGTTACTACTAAAAAAATTCTGCATGGTAACAATATTTGAAAAAATTGAAGAATTTTTTTAAAATCTAGGCATGAAATTAAGCGAATTTGCTAAATAACCGAAAAAAAGCATCTAATTATGACAAAATCGATAAGTTGTAAAGATGCTGGAAAAGATTGTAGCTGGTCAGCATCAGCAGAAAGTGAAGAAGAATTAATGAATCAAGTTACAGAACATGTTTTAGCAGAACATAAAGAAATTGAACTAAATTCTGACAGTATTGCAAGTATCAAATCATTAATCAAAGATAATTAAAACAACATATTTGCAGCGTCAGAATAATGAGTTTAGTTAATAATAACTTTAGATTTATGATTACATATAGGAGTCAAAGTTGGTAAAAAAGGATAAAAAAAATAAAAAAGAAGAGGAAAAACCAAAAAAGAATAATTTCAAAGCTTTTCTTAAAAAAAGAGCTCCACTATATCTTGCAGGAATTGCATTAATTGTTATTAGTGTAAATGGTGTTCTGTCGGAAAAAAATCTGGATGATTTTTTAATTGATCTTTCAGAGGAAGAGCAAATTGTAGTAGACATGTTAATGCAATATAATGGTCCTAATGAATCAGGATTAAATGTAAAAGATGCGATTGAAAACAAAATAAATGAAGAATTTCCTAATATGAAAATATTTGATGATAGAAATACTAGAATACATGTAGTCGTAACAAATATCAATTTACAAGAATATCAAGTTATATTAAATTTCAAATCGGATAAGGGTAATGATATTAATTTTGATTGGAATGTAAATATAGATTCTAAAGAAATTAAATCAAATAACCCCGAATCAAAACATATCATAAACACAGTAGACTTTTACGATTAGGCTCAGATTGTTAGTAGATCTTTTGTAAATTTATGCATTATAATTGGTCTATCCTTTACAATAAGTGAATCTTCTATTCTAATTCCAAATTTATTTTCAATGTAGATTCCAGGTTCTACAGTAATTGCCATATTTTCTTTTAATTTTGTTGTACTTCGATAAGAGACAGTTGGAAATTCATGTACTTCTAATCCTATTCCATGTCCAGTAGAATGAATAAAATATTTTCCATAATTTTTTTCTTCAATGTATTTTCTACATGCATCATCAACATCTTTACAATCAACATTTGGTTTTACAGATTTTAGACCAAGTTTTTGAGATTCTTTAACAATTTCATATGCTTCATTAGCTTGTGAAGAAATTTTTCCCAGTGCAAAAGTTCTAGTTGCATCTGAAACATATCCTTTGTATCTTAATGTTAGATCAGTAACAACAAGATCACCCTTTTTGAATTTACGTTGACTTACTTGTGCATGCGGTAATGCACCATTTGGACCACCAGCAATAATTAATGGATTAAGTGTTGATTTGTAACCAGTGTCAAACATTTCTTGTTCCATTGCATATGTCATCAAAATTGTTTGTAATTCTGATTCTTTTTGTCCAACTTTCATTTTTTTAGAGCAAATTTCAAACATTTCATCAATAATTTTTGAGGCTTTTTTCAAGATTTTGACTTCTTTTTCATCTTTTATTATTCGAGCATTGTAAAATGGCTCTGTTGAAGATGTAATGTGAGAAATTGATTTTTTCAAGCTAATCATAGTAGAAAAATCCTTACAATCAGTACATACATGATTTTTCTTAATTTTGTCAATTAGAGTAGAAATTAGTCCAGAACCTCTTTCGGCAGTAATAACATCACAATCTTCAGACTCATCTTTTGCTCTTCCAACTTCTAGTTCGGGAGCAATAATGGTTGTTTTTCCATTTTTTTCCAATAATCCTATAGCCTCACCCCAAAAACCAGTCATATAGAAGAGATTTTCAGGCTCAAATGTTACTAATGTGTCACAATCTATCTTTTTAGCATATTTTAGAAGATTTTTTCTACGTTGTTTCATATCATAAGATTGTATTTTCTTAATTTATGTATGATGCAAAGTTTGTATAAGGAAATTTGAAAAATAATTACCGTGACTGAAGAAAAGAAAAAGAAAGTAGTAGCATTACTTTCTGGTGGCTTAGACAGTCAACTTGCAATAAAGATGATGCAAGAACAAGGTTTTGATGTTTCTGCAGTTGCAATCAAAACTCCATTTTGTGATTTTGATTGTGGAAGAGGATGTGGTTTTGAAATTAGAGAAAGAGCAGATGATCTTGATGTAAATCTAAAAACAGTTTATCTAGGTGATGAGTATATTGAAATGTTAAAAAAACCAAAACATGGAATTGGTGCAGGATTTAATCCCTGCATTGATTGTAGATCTATGATGTTTGATGCTGCAAAAAAACACATGGAGGAAATTGGTGCAGAGTTTATAATTTCTGGTGAAGTATTAGGACAAAGACCAATGAGTCAACATGCACCTGCATTACATACAATTGAAAAAGAATCAGATTTAGTTGGAAAAATTGTAAGACCACTATCTGCTGCATTGTTACCTGAAACAGATCCTGAAAAAGATGGTTTAATCAAAAGAGAGAATCTTGGAATGATTAGAGGTAGAACAAGAAAAAATCAATTAGAAATGGCAAAAAAATATGGAATTGAAAATCCACCAAATGCTGGAGGGGGTTGTTTGTTAACAGAACCACATTTTGGAATTAAAGCAAAAGATTTGTTTGAACATACAAAAAATCCAACAATAAATGATATCGATTTATTAAAAATTGGTAGACATTTTAGATTAGATGAAGAAACAAAATTTGTTGTTGGAAGAAATAAAGATGAAAATGAAATGATAAAAGCAATTGCATTACCAGATGATATTTTACTTGAAGCAAAAGATTTTTTTGGTCCAGTTTCAATTTTACGGGGAACTGATTTAAAAAAACATCTGAAATTTGCAGCATCTGTTACTTTAAGATATTCAGATGCACCAAATGATAAAACAGCAATTGTTTTGATAAAAAATAATGATTCTGATGAAGAAATTTTTTCAGAGAGTGCAAAAGAGGAATCATACATTCAATTTAGAATGTAGGCGTGAAAAATCTGAAAAATTAGTTAAAACTAAGGAAGAGTTTTTGAGGAAGTAGATCTCATTTTTAATCATAATGCAAAAGCAAGAAAACCCTACATATCTCAAGGCAATTACAATTAGAGATAGTAGTGATGTACATTCTATCAAAGAAGATATCAAAAAAGGAATTATTTTGATTCTCAGAGTTACTCCATTGGCACAAAAGGATGTAGATCAATTGCGCAAAGTTGTTGAAGAATTGTATTCAATTGCTAAAACAGCTGATGCAGATATTGCAAGATTAGGTGAAGAAAGAATAATTGTTACTCCATCTAGTATAAAGATCTGGAAACCAGAATACGATTTAAAATAATTTTATAGCTTCTTGTACTTGAGGATAATGAGCAGGAAGTTTGAACGTTCTTCTAATATTCATTGCAAGGTTTTCTGATTTTGAACGTTCACCGTGATTAACTAATACACGACGTAGTTTTGGTCTTAATCTTTGTACAAATGACATTAATTGGTTGTAATCACTATGTCCACTAAATCCATCTAATTTTTCAACACCACAGTTTACAGAAACAACTTCAACTTTGCCTTCTTTACCTAACATTGAAACTTGTTTAGAACCATCTAGTACACGTCTTCCTAAAGTTCCATTGACTTGATATGAAACGAATACAACTTTATTTTTTGGATCAGGAGCAATATTTTTGAAATATTCTAAAACAGGTCCACCCTCTAACATTCCAGATGTTGCCAATATTATACATGGAGAATCTTCTCTCATTGGTTCCTCTCTAGCATCAGCATGTTCAATATTTGTAAAGTATTCAGAATCAAATGGATTATCATCAGTTTCTAAAATTTTTTGTTTTAATTCTCTTGCAAGATATTCAGGATATGACTCATGGATTGCGGATGCTTCAGAGATCATACCTTCAGTAAAAACTGGAGCTTCAACCATTTCACCAGATTTCATATAATGATCAATTACCATCATGATTTCTTGTGCACGACCAACTGCTGGAATTGGGATTAAGACTTTGCCCCCATCTGCTAAAGTATTGTTAACTGCATTGATAAAAGAAGATTCTACTTGTTGTCTTGTAGGTTGTACATCTTCTCTAAGACCATATGTACTTTCAATTAGTAAAGTCTCAACTCTGGGAAAATTCCAACTTGCAGCTTCAAATAAAATACTTTTTCCAAATTTGATATCACCAGAATATACAAAATTGTGATCACCATTACCAATATGAAAATGACATAATGCAGAACCAAGAATATGTCCTGCATTAGCAAGTACTAATTTAATGTCAGGGGAAATATCAGTTACAGTTCCATATGGTAAAGTAATTGTTTGTCTCATTACTTGTTTAACATCTCTTTCAGCATACATTGGAGTTCTACCTTGTGCTGCTGCAACTTTAATTGCGTCTAGTTGAATTAAATTCATCATAGGTAATGTCGGTTCACTGCAGTAAATTGGACCTTTGTAACCATATTTGCATAATGCTGGTAAAAATCCAGTGTGATCTAAATGAGCATGTCCAATTACTACAGCATCAAGTTCGTCTAATGTAATATCTAGGGAATCAAGTCGTGGATAGGAATCCATAGGAGAACGAGCACCAGGATTTATTCCGCAGTCAACCAAAATTTTACTTTCTGGTGTTGATAATAGCATTGAAGATCTTCCAACTTGACCAAAACCACCAAGAGTATGAAGAGATACTTCAGTTCTCTGTGATAAACGAGGTCTAAAAATGTCATCCCCAACTTGCTTCATTTGTTTACTTCTTTCAGCAGATGCTTGTTTTAGAGTCGAATTGATTGTTTGGATAGTTCGTGATGGGACTGTAGTAGCTTTTCTAATTCTTAATCTCCATCCAATTTTTTCTGTTAAATCAGCATGATTGAACTCTTTAGCATTTCTTTGTAACAACCAAGGTCTTTTTGCCTCAATTGATACTTCACCAGTTGAAGTGTCAAACAGTGTAGCTTGTAAATTAGCTTCTTCAGGTACATGTTCAGCAATAATTTTTCTACATTCATCTTCTGGTTTTCTTATTGATTCATCAGTACGAATAACAATTCGTTTTTTAATTATGTTAACAAGTTTTGAAATTGTTTCATTATTTTCTAAAAGATATCTAGGCGAATTTGTGTAAAGTGCAATCCTTGGTCCTTCATATTCTATCTTTGTTATACTAGCTTCTTTTGGCATACTTTGCAGTATGGTTGCCATTATATTCTGGCTGCTAGGAGGTAATTCTTTTGGAGGTTGTTTTTTTTGCATTAAATCACTAAAGTTCGATAACTGCTTTCTTTTGTTCATCGGTTAATAGACGGAATCCATCTTTGTCCATTACTGCGATGTTTATTCCATCACCAGTACCAATGTTTCTAACGATTGCAGCTTTAACAGCTCTTAAAGCTATTTTTTTTGCCTCTTCAACTGTGAGGTCATTTCTATATTCTTCTTCCAATAAACCATAAGCTACTGGAGAACCACTTCCAGTTGTAACATAAGATTTCTCTTCAACAGAACCAAACATATCAACATTAAACAATGCAGGACCACTTGAATCATAACCACCTAGTAAGATATCAGCCATGAAAGGATATCCTCTGTTTTGATGGAAGATCAATGAACATAATCTTGCCAAGGAATGAATAGATATTGAATTTTGTTTGTCTACTCTGTGTAAATTAGAATGATATCGTAAAACATCTACAATATTTTGTGCATCTGCAACACCACCTGCTAAAGTTAAACCTGCGTGTTTGTCAATTTGTTGAATTTTCATTGTATTGTTATTTGCAATAAAATATCCAGCGCTAGCCCTCATATCTGCGCATAAAACAACACCATCTTTTGCCTTAATACCTACAGTGGTAGTCCCATGCAAAATTTTTTCTTCAACGTTTGTAGACAAAATATTCCCTTTAAGATAAAGTAAATGTCATTCCACCCTTTTAAATAACTTTTTGATCATTGAAATCATAAATAATGAAGAAAAAGGAGGATCGCATGCAATCACACACAATGGAATTACCTAGGCTAATAGAGATCGGGGAGAAAAATATTGGAGACTTTGGAAAATTCCTATTTTCATTAAATAGGCCAAAAAAAGTTTCATTGATTAGTGGAACTAATGTTCAAAATGTTTTAAAATCTAAAATAGAAAAATCACTAAAAAATAAAAAAATTCGATATATTTGGCATACGTCTATTGATAATCAAATAAAATCAATTGATAAAATCCAAAAATCAGTTAAGAAGGATAATTCAGATTTAATTGTAGGAATTGGAGGAGGTCGTTCTGTTGATACTGCAAAACTAATTTCATATAATTTATCTATTCCATTTGTAAGTTTACCAACTGCGGCATCACATGATGGAATGGCAAGTCCATTTGTTTCTGTAAAAAGTGATAAACCTCATTCAATTGTAGCATCAGCGCCACTAGGTGTGTTTGTAGATATAGATGTAATCAAAAAAGCTCCATCTAAATTATTGGCAAGTGGCTGTGGAGATCTGATTGCAAATATTATAGCTGTAAAAGATTGGCAGTTAGGTCATAAAAAGAAAAAAGAATACTATGGAAGATATGCTGCAGACTTGGCAATGATGAGTGCAAAAATTGTTATGGAAAATTCTTCAGAATTTTCACGAAAAGGAGTAGATCATCGTGTAGTTGTTGAGGGATTAATTAGTGCAGGAGTTGCATCTTGTATTGCTGGAAGTAGTAGACCATGTTCTGGTGCAGAACATCTATTTTCACATGCACTTGATAAAATATCTCCAGGAATTGGACTGCACGGAGAAAAATGTGGAATTGGTTCTATTATGATGGCAAAATTACAAGGGCAAGATTGGAAAAAAATTATTAAAACATTAAAGGACGTAGGTGCACCAACAACAGCAAAACAAATTGGAATAGAATCAGATAAAATAATTGAAGCTTTGATTATTGCACAAGGATTAAGACCTGAGCGTTATACAATTTTAAAAGAAAAAATTATGACTAAAAAAACGGCATTAAATCTTGCAAAATCAACTAAAGTAATTTAATCTAAGAAGTTTTTTCTTTTGTTTCAGGTTTCTTGGTTTGTGCTTGTTTGTTGATATGAGTTTCAACAAAACTAATTTTTTCTAATGTATTTACAAACTTGAAAATATCCATTTGTATGAAATGTTTCATTATTTGTAATCCATCAGCACGTAAAATATCTTCAGGAATTGTAATACTTGCTTCTTTATCTTTTAAATCAAAAGCAATTTTACTATCTTCAACAGGAAGTCTTTCTTTTAGAATTGCATCAACTTTATCATTTGGTGTATCTAAAGCTTTGAGTACATTAACATCATAAAGAATTGTTTTTCCTGCATATCTATGATTATAATCAATTTGAACTCGACCTGAACCAATAAAACGAATTATTCCTCTTTTATTATCAACTTCAATTGTGTCACCAACTGAAACTTTTTCTGCATCTTCACCTAATTTTCTTAGTGGAATCATTCTAACTTTAGTAGAATCTCTTGCACCAAAACCCTTGTCAGGTGTAACTTCAATTGTCAGCTTATCTCCAACTGATGTTTTTGCTAATGCTTCATCAAATCCCTTTAACACAGGATAAGATGTTTCGCCAACTGAAACTAGTTTAGGATGATATTTTGCATTTTCCTCATGAAGTGAATATTTTTTTGCATCTGCTTCTAGAGTGGTATCAAATAC
>REGF01000035.1 GCA_003702465.1 Candidatus Nitrosomarinus sp.
TTGCTTCTAAAGCTCGTTGCATAGCTATCTTAGATAATTCCTCTGGATGGATTTTACATTCACCATCAGTTATTCTAATTGAAATATTGTGATTGTATGTATCTGAATTATCATTAATCAAAATCTGCACCTCATTGAAGAGTTCATAATCTCCATTTTTTAATTCATCATTATTCTTTTGTGTTAATTTCATTTTCAACCTAACTATATTTTAATTATTAATAAATCTATAAAATCTTAATAATATTTTGTTAAAATTTTTATGTTTCTTAATAAAAGCAACTACATGCCAATTGTTTCAATTTCATTAAATGATGAAATTCTCAAACAAATTGATAATTTACAATCTACTATGGGATTTTCAGGTAGATCAGATGCAATAAGAGCAGGGATACGAAGCTTTGTTTCTGAAGAGAAACAAAAACAAGATCTTTCAGGAGAAGTTAATGCCATTTTATTAGTAGTACATAATGATGAATATGATAACGAAGTAAACGGAATCAAACATTCCTATGAAGACCTCATCACTATGCATCTTCACAATAAGATTGATGGAGAAAAATGTATGGAACTTTTCATCTTAAAAGGAGAATCAGAAAAGGTTACTGAAATTACAAAAAATTTTCAAATTAATAAAAAAATGGATACAATCAAGTTAGTTGCATTATAATCGATAATTAAAAAAAATCATTTTCATTAAATGATAAACTTACAAAACTAAATTACTATCAGTTCAGTTTGAAAAAATTAATTTTTTCTAAATTGAATTGCTTTTACAATACCAAATGCTGGTAATCCAACATACATTCCAAGATTCAATGCAATTACTGATAATCCAAGTCCTAAAACTTCACTTTCAGTTTCAGCGCTTTCCATAATTGTCAAAGTTGAGAGCATTGGAGTTAGGCCAGCTTTTACAATCTCTTTGAACACTGGATTTTCACGTTCCATGTCTGCAATGTATGGTGAGAATGAATAGTATGCTTCATTGAATGTGGTCATAAATGCAGATCCAGATTCTGTATTCATTAATTGATTATCACGAATTTCTCTAAGCATTTGGACTTGTGGTGCTAATTCAGAACCGTATGTTGCTGTTGCAATAAGACAACCGCCACCTTCTTCGGATGATTCTTGAGGTGCTGCAACTGGTTCTTCTACGACTTGTTCAATTACTGCTACATTTTTCATAACTTCTTCTACTTTTACTGGTTCTTCAATTACTTCTTCTTTAACTGGTTCTTCAATTACTTCTTCAGTATGAGTTTCTTTTTCAGAATGAGTTTTATCTCCTCCATCTTGTACAATAATTGTTCCTTGCATCCATGGATGAATCATATCAAAATAAGCAAATTCTCCAACATTTTCAGCAGTCCATTCAAAAGAAGTACCTGGTTCTAACATTCCTGAATTAAATTCAGTTCCAATTACATCATCTGATGGTGAACCTGAAGTGAATGTGTGTTTAACGTTATCTGTATTTGAAAATATTATGAGACTACCAGCGTATACTGTTACTGTATTTGGACTGAAACAACCATTGTCTGTTAGTTCACAGCCTGGACCAGAACCAGAACCTGATACTGGTGTAATTGTAACTGAATGATGATCAGCATATGCACTGTGTATTGGATGAAGATAATCTGCAAAACTTGCAGGTGACATGGCAATTAATCCTGTCACAATAGTAAATAATACAAAGATTGAGCTAATTGCTTTGGTCTTCATTAAACAAATTATTTCTATGCATACATAAAAACTTCTCTAGTATTCTAAACTAGTATAATTACTGTTTTTTAATTTGGTACAATTTTACAATACCAATAACTGGTAATCCTACATACATTCCAAGATTCAATGCAATTACTGATAATCCAAGTCCTAAAACTTCACTTTCAGTTTCAGCGCTTTCCATAATTGTCAAAGTTGAGAGCATTGGTGTCAATCCAGCTTTTACAATTTCTTTGAATACTGGACTTTCACGTTGCATGTCTGCAATTGTTGGACTGAAGGTGTAATACAATTCGTTAAATCCAGACATGAAAGATTTTCCAGATTCTGTGTTCATTAATTGATTATCTCTAATTTCTCTTAACATCTGAACTTGTGGTGCAAGTTCTGAGCCGTATGCTGCTGTTGCAATTAGGCAACCTCCTCCTTCTTCAGATGATTCTTGAGGTGCTGCAACTGGTTCTTCTACTACTTGTTCAATTACTGCAGCTTTCTTTTCTCCAGTTGTTTTATCAACAACAACAAAAGCAAATTCTGTTTCTTGTCCAGTATTTCGAATATTTTCAAATTTAACTATTGTAGGTCCTGTCTGATCTTCAGAAAATGTGAACTTTTCAAAATCACCACCTACTTCAGCATTATCACTTACACGATGAAGTTCTTCATTATTCTGAATTATGACAAATGTATAATCAGATAATCTCATTGGTGAATCAGTATAACTATCTCTAATTGTAAAAACAAAATTTGTAGGAACTCCAGCTTCAATATTTACAGGATCCCATGACAAATTGACTTTGAATTCTTCACTCTCACTATAAGCAATTAAAGGAAATTTCGTTTCTTGACTTGCTGTTAGTTTGAAGTCCATTTTATCTGGCAATGGTTGTTCAGCTTTTCGCATTTCATTTTTCAAGTAACGAAGATGATCTTGCAATAAAACATAGTGAACTGTACGATCATCATCATAGGTATAATCATCAACAGTAACTGAAGATTTGAATAATTTGATATCATTAACATAACCAGTATAGCTAGGACTCAAAAATTCTTCAAAATCTTTTGGAAACTGTGTTTCAACATGAATGACGTTCACATGAGACATTTTACTTTCATTCCAATCAAATGGCATTTCAAAAGTTACTTCTTTTTTATCAGAATCATATTGAAAATTTGAAATTGAATCAAAATATGATTTAGTACCAAATTCTACATCTTGATTATTTTGATCTTTTTGTGGAAAAGATTTGGACTCAACAATGGTTAAATCAGCAGTATACACACCAGAATCCTCTATGATGTTTGTAGGCTCATCAATAGTTCTTATCTCAATTTCAAAGGTATACAGTCCTCCTGAATTAAAAATTGGACCTGTGATTTCTACAGGATTAGATTCAGTTCCATACCATGCTCCAAGTAAAGAATCCTTTTCTCCCACAATTGTGATATCTCCATCATTTGTAGGTGTTACAATAATTGGTAAAATTCCATCTTCAGTGAAAAAATAGTTGCGTAATATCATTTCATCTTGATAAAAAATTCCAATAAGATATGTTACATTTTTGGCAGTTTCGTCAGTTTCATTATTTGTTGCAGTAAGTGTGATTTGTTCTTGTTCGTTTTCAAAAATCATAGGCATTTCAACAGAAACAGAGAATTGTTGTTCTTGGATGTTTATTGAAGAGATTGTATCAATTCCCAAACCATGTCCATAAACACTACTTGCTGGAAACAATAGACAAAACATCATTGATAAAATGAAAAAATTCTTTGTAGACATCATTATTCTCAAATTATAGTACTATTTTACTGTCAGTAATTCCTTGGTTCTTTCAATGAGGTCTTCCATAGTTGTTGCTTCTAAAAGTGGTTGAAGATCATTAGGATCTTTTGCACCAAGTGCAGCTAGAGAATAAATGTAATCAATTGTTGGAGAATCACTAGTTAGATAGTATTGTTCCAAAACATGATCAAGAGCATGAGATTCAACTACTTGTGGCAATGCTTGATGTATGATTTTCTTTTTCCATAATTCAACTAATGCATTCCATCTAACTAATGAAAGATTTTGATCAATTTCAGGAATTAATTCTACTTCAGCTTGAATGTACATTTTTTCTTCAGTTCCAACTTTCTCATGAATTTTTGATATTTCTTCATGGCCTTCAACTGAAAGAGGATCATAATTATCAGGTTGTGAAATTGAAGGTGGAATTATTCTTTTAATCCTAAATGAATTTCGACCCATTGTTTCAATATGAAGTTGTAATCCATCCATTTCTACATCTTCGCATTTACTAATTTTAGCAATTGTTCCAACCAATTTTGGTGAGTTCCATCCATTAACTGAACTTTGTTCATCTATCAAACAAACACCAAATTGACCATCTCCAAGCATGCAATCATCTACAAGTTGTTTGTATCTAGGCTCAAAAATTCTAAGAGGTAATTCTTGCCTTGGAAATAAAACCAAGTCTAATGGGAAAATTGGAATAATTTTAGTCTCATTCATTTAATCATCATTTACGGTTTCTAAATATATGGAATACGGAAACTTGGAAAATTAAAATTCATTTTCATTTAATGTTAATCCTAACAAAGTTGCACGAGTATATTTTCCATATTCAGCTTGTTGAAAGTATTTTGCATTTTTGGTTTTATCAACTTCAGTAGAAATTTCATCAATTCGAGGTAATGGGTGTAAAATTATTGAATCATCTTTCATTTGATTAATTAGATCTAAACCAACTACATAACTACCCTTAACTTTTAGATATTCTTCTTCATCTGGAAATCTCTCTTTTTGGATTCTTGTCACATACAAAACATCTAGCTCATCAATATGATCTTCAAGTTGAGTTGATTCAGTAAAGTCAATATTCTTTTTAATGTCATAAGTAGAATCAGATCTTATTCTCAAAGATTCTGGGGATATTAATCGAACATCAACATCATAATTTCCTAAACCATACAACAAGGAGTAAACTGTTCTTCCGTATTTCAAATCTCCAACAATACCAATTTTTAATCCATCAATCTTTTTCTTTTCTTTTTTGATTGTATACAAATCTTGGATTGCTTGAGTAGGATGTTCTTCAGTTCCACTACCAGCATTAATTACAGGTTTGTCTGAAATTTCTGAAGCAAATCTACTTGAACCATCAAGTGGATGTCGTAAAACTAGAGCATCAGAATATATCGACATAATTTTTACAGTGTCTGCAAGACTTTCACCTTTTTGAGTTGATGAAGATGAAATATTTGAAATGCCCAATGAGTTTCCACCAATTGATGCCATAGCAGATTCAAAACTTAACCTAGTTCTAGTACTAGGTTCATAAAACAAATATCCCAAAGTATTTCCTTTACAAATTTCCCTCCTTTGAGAAGGATCAAGCTGAATCATCTTATCTGTTGATGCAAAGATTTTTTCTAATTGATCTTTACCAAAGTCCTTAATTGAAATAATGTCCTGATTGTAGAATTCATTCATTCTTTCAATAATATATACAAGTGACTATACAAAGTATTCTGATGGAACAGTCTGAACTCATGGTTCGACGAATCAAAGAAGGCACAGTTATTGATCATATTGATGAAGGAAAAGGCCTTCAGGTTCTCGATGCCTTAAGAATTGACGGTCAAGATGGTAGTTTGATTACTTTAGCCATGAATGTTCCAAGTGGAAAATCAAAGAAAAAGGACATTATCAAAGTTGAAAATAGATTTCTAAAAGATGATGATACAAATAAAATTGCAATTATTGCTTCTAAAGCAACTATCAATATAATAAAAAATTACAAGTTAATTGAAAAAAGGCGAGTTGCACTTCCAAATGAAATTGATAAAATATTTCGTTGTACCAATCCTGATTGTATCACAAACAGTACAGAGCATATCGAATCAATAATGGATGTAATTGACAAAGAAGGAATGGTTCTCAAATGTAGATATTGTGCAAGAATTCTAGATGTTAGTAAAATAAAGTATAATTAAAAAATAAAATTAAAAATTGAAAAGTTTGTAGTAAGGACTATTGTCCTAAGATGATAAACATCATAACTATACCGTAGATTGCGATTGATTCGACCATACCTACGAAGATGAATACCTTTGATTGCAATGCTGG
Organism: Candidatus Nitrosomarinus sp.; assembly: GCA_003702465.1. Classification (GTDB taxonomy): domain Archaea; phylum Thermoproteota; class Nitrososphaeria; order Nitrososphaerales; family Nitrosopumilaceae; genus Nitrosopumilus. The sequence goes on from REGF01000035.1 coordinate 5,861, forward strand.
ATTCTCACTGATTACTGCAAGACCTGCTGCACCGACTTGACCTAAGCCAATACCTGCACCAAATGCTGCAAGACCAAATGCTAAACCTGCACCCAGAATTTTTAATGATCCATCACTGGATGCACCATCTTCTTGTGCATATGCTACACCAGTTGATCCAATAACTGAGATTACTGCTGCTGCCAAAAGTAACATGACAATAGTTTTCATTGTAATTTGGACTCGATAAGTTCCTTATTTAAATCATGATAAGAATTTGAATTAAATTTTTGATAAGGTTTTCTTTTTGAAATCAGAGAGATCATCTTTGATCGATTTTGAAAAACTTTCTTTATCTTGATCTAAAGTTTTCTTGGAATTTTCAATTAATTTTTTTATTTCTTCTTTAGCCATTATCTCTACTCTCCATCTTAGCCTTCACTTTTTTTAACTTTGCGAATTCCTCTCTTTCTCTTTCTTCAAGAGTAGCAAGGATGAATCTAATTTTATGTTGATATTGAGGAATAATTACATTTTCTAGAGCGTTTAGCAGTTTTTGTGTTTTTTCTAATGCTTTTGCAAGGCTAAAAATAGAATTTTCATATTCTGCTGCTTTACAAATTTTTGGCAATAGTTCTTTGATTTGTTTTGCACCTCTATCTATTGATGAATTGGTATCAGCAAATCCATATGGCATTGATTTTGTATCCTTTTCAGTCACAGATAGTGCAGGAATTTTTACATCTACAACTCTTCTAACATTAACATCAACTTCCATTACAGGAGGAGTAGATTCTGCAACTGAATCAACTGTGTTAGTACCTAGAGCTAAATATGCTTCATTGACAGATTGGTAAATATCTTGCAAAGGTTCCCAAATTCCACCTCTTGCTTTTGAAGCCTCTTCAATCATTTCTTCAATATTTTTTAACAAAACTTTACGTTTATCATCTAAAATTCCCTGTACCATTACAGCGACTTGACTTGATTTTTTGTATTTGAAAAGTTCAATTTTTGTAGCAGCAACATTTTGTCCAAATGACATTTTTGTTACTCGCCCTGATAATACTGATCTACGAATTTATCTTTAATCTTGGTAATTTCATTTCTTGGGAGTTTAGATACAATCTTCCACAAAATTGCTAGTGTTTCTTCAATTGTTCTGTTCTCATCAGTTGCTTGTGAGAGGAATTCTTTTTCAAAGACATCACCAACATCCATGTATTTCAAATCAATTTCAGTTAATCCTGCTTTACCAACAATTCCGGCTAATGCTCTGACTTCTTGTGCTCTAGAATATGCATCATAAACTTGGTTTGCAATTTCACTATGATCATCTCTAGTACTTCCTTCACCAATTCCGTCTTTCATCAATCTACTAAGACTCATCAAAATATTGATTGGTGGATATACTCCTTGTCTGAATAAATCTCTACCAACTACAATTTGACCTTCAGTAATGTAACCAGTTAGATCAGGAATAGGGTGAGTAATGTCATCAGATGGCATTGATAAAATTGGAACTTGTGTAACACTTCCTTTCTTACCATTTAATTTTCCTGCTCTTTCATAAATTGTTGAAAGGTCAGTGTAAAGATAACCAGGATATCCTTTTCTTCCAGGAACTTCTTCTCTTGCTGCACTAATTTCTCTTAATGCTTCAGCATAGTTTGTCATGTCTGTAAGAATAACTAGAACGTGCATTCCTAATTCAAATGCCAAATACTCTGCAACAGTTAATGCTACACGAGGAGTGATAATTCTTTCAATTGCAGGATCATCTGCTGTATTCAAAAATAGAACACTTCTTTTTAGTGCACCAGATTCTTCTAGACTTTTTCTAAAGTATTCTGCTTCACTGTATTGCACACCAATTGCTGCAAATACTACAGCAAAGTCATCATCAGTACCAACTACTGATGCTTGTCTTGCAATTTGTGCTGCAAGTAAGTTGTGTGACATACCAGAACCTGAAAAGATTGGAAGTTTTTGTCCTCTTACAAGAGTAATCAATCCATCAATTACAGATACACCAGTTTGAATGAAATCTTTTGGATATTCACGTTGTTCTGGATTCATTGGTTCACCATTAATGTCAATAAAGTTATCAGCAATTGGATCAGGCAATCCATCTTTTGGTCTTCCTAATCCGTCAAAGACTCTACCCAACACTTCTTTTGATACTGGCATTTCCATAACTTTGCCAACAAATTTTGCATTGGTTGCAGAGATAGATAATCCAGTAGTTCCTTCAAAGACTTGGACGATTGCTTTACCGTTTCCAACTTCAAGAACTTTTCCTAATCTTCTTTCACCGTCTTTAGTTTCAACTTCTACAAGTTCGTCAAATGCTGCATTTTCAACATCGTCTACAACAACTAGAGGTCCTTTAATTTCAGCAATTTTGCTGTATTGAACGCCGCCTTCAGTGGTCAATTTGTAACTTTCACTCCTGAAATATTTTTGAATTGTTCTTTCATATCATTTTCTAATTGATCTAGTTTTGGCATCTCATCATCTTTGATATCCATTCTTGCTTTTAGTATTGATGTAACAACAGGTAAGTCACGAATTGAAGCAAGTGGTGTTCCTTCCTTAAGTGATTGTTGTCCTTGTTTATAGAAATCAACAACTAATTTCAATAATTTGAATTTTTTTTCTGGACTACAGTATTTATCAACATCGTCAAATGAGTTTTGTTGAAGTAGACCAATCTTTACCATTCTTGCAATTTCCAAAATGAGTTTTTCTTCATCTGGTAATGCATCAGGACCTAAGAGTTTTACAATTTCTTTAAGAGTATCTTCTCTTTGTAAGATTCCATAAGCTTCATTTCTAATTCCAAACCATTCGTCACTAATGTTTTCACCCCACCATTTTGCAATATCTCCAAGATAACCAGAATAACTGTTCATCCAGTTAATTGATGGATAGTGTCTAGAGTAAGCAAGTTTTGCATCTAATGCCCAGAAAGTTTTGATAAATCTCATTGTGTGTGTTGTAACTGGTTCTGTAAAGTCACCACCAGATGGTGAAACAGCACCAATCAAAGTTACAGAACCATCACGGTCTGGACTTCCTGCTGCTCTAACACGACCTGCTCTTTCATAAAATTCTGCTAATCTTGATGCAAGATATGATGGATAACCTTCTTCTGCTGGCATCTCTTCTAATCTACCACTCATCTCTCTGAGTGCTTCTGCCCATCTACTTGTAGAGTCTGCTACAAGTACAACATCTTTACCCATATCTCTGTAATATTCTGCAATTGTTACACCAGTGTAGATACTTGCTTCTCTTGCTGCTACTGGCATGTTACTGGTATTTGCAACTAGTACGGTTCTGTCCATGAGTGGTTTTCCACTACGTGGGTCTTTGAGGTGTGGGAATTCGACAAGTACCTCTGTCATTTCGTTTCCTCTTTCACCACAACCGATGTAAACTACAACTTGGGAATCTGCCCATTTTGCAATTTGGTGTAATGTAACTGTCTTTCCTGTTCCAAATGCTCCTGGGATTGAACCGGTTCCTCCTTTTGCAATTGGGAAGAATGTGTCAATGACACGCTGTCCAGTAAGAAGTGGAACTGTAGGATCGTATCTGTTCTTGTATGGACGTGGTTTTCTAACAGGCCATCTGTGATACATTTTGAGTTCGACATTTCCGCCGTCACCCTCAGTTGTTGCTAATACAGTTTCTAAATCATAATCTCCTTCTGATACAATGTTTGCAATTTTTCCACCTTTGTGGTCTGGTGGAACCATGATAGAGTGCTCAATAAGATCAGTCTCTTGAACAATACCAATTACATTTCCTGCTGCAACTTCATCGCCATTACTAACTGATGGGACAAAGTGATACTTTTTGGTCATGTCTACTGGAGTGGTTGTGATACCTCTTCCGATAAATGAACCAGAAGCTTCTGATAATGCTCTTAGTGGTCTTTGAATTCCATCATAAAGTTGTCCAATAATTCCAGGACCTAGCAAAACGCTTAGTGGGTTTCCGGTACCAACTACTGGTTCACCTGGTTTTAGTCCACTGGTTGATTCGTATACTTGAATGAATGCTACATCTCCGGTTAATCTAATTACTTCACCGACTAATTTTGAATCGCCTACAGTTACAGTTTCATACATCTTTGCTTCGGACATACCATCTGCTCTAACTGCAGGTCCACTTACCCAAACAATTCTACCTTGAGCTGCCATCTTATTCTCCTACTCCGAATTTGGATGCAATCTCTTTCCTTATTAAAGGCTTCAGACGTTCAATTCTTGCATCG
>REGF01000108.1 GCA_003702465.1 Candidatus Nitrosomarinus sp.
ACAACTAAATTAGGATCCTCAATAGTGAGTTGTCTTAAAATTTCAACAAGTTTTGGTAAATCTTTAGGATGTTTTGGTTCAATTGCTACTTGAACAACAGGTTCTGAAACATATTTCACACCTTCAAACATTGGAATATCTTTTACAGTAGACAAAGTATTTCCTGCTCTACATTCAGTTAATCCTAATAATGCAGGAATATTTCCAGCACCTAATTCACCAACTTGTTCTCTTTGGTTACCCATAAAGAAATTAACAGATTGTACACGTCCATCTCTTTTCTCATCAATGATATGCAGTGTTTGACCATCTTTGATAGTTCCAGAAAACAATCTTCCAATTGCAACTGGACCAGCTGCAGGATCTAATACCATGTTTACAACCATCATAATTGTTGGTCCATCATCTTCACCAGCAAGTAAAGCCTTACCAACATCTGAATCTAAATCACCTTTCCAAATTTGTGGAATTCTGTACTTAATTGCATCCTGTGGAGCTGGATGATGTTTTACAACCATTCCAAGAACTGCATCTGCTAATGGTGCTTTTTCAATTAGTTCAGGAAGTTTTTCTGCAGTATATGCATCAATTACGTCTTTATATGTAATTTCTCGTTCTTTCATTAAATCAGTGTTAATTGCCCATCTATCTTTTGCAGAACCAAATGTAACACTGGCATCTTGAATAGATACTTTCCATTTTTCTTTGTATTCAGGTTCAGCGTATGTTTCAACCAATTGATTGAAAGTAGAAACGACTTCAGCTAATTGTGCTTGCATTTTTTCAGGAGTTAATCGTAGTTCTTTGATTAATCTATCCACTTTATTGATAAATAATACAGGTCTTACTCTTTCTTCAAGAGCCATTCTTGTTACAGTTTCAGTTTGTGTCATAATACCTTCAACAGCATCACATACAACAACAGCACCATCAATTGCTCTAAGACTTCGAATAACTCTTCCACTAAAATCGACGTGACCAGGAGTATCAATCATGTTAATGACATAATCATTGTCATCTTGAGAATAAAGTAAAGTTACGTTAGCTTGGTAAATTGTAATTCCTCTTTCTTGTTCTTCTTTATCAAAGTCCATGGCAAGTGCTTTTCCAGCAGCAGTAGGTGCAATAATTCCAGAATAAGCTAATAGACTATCACTCATTGTTGTTTTTCCGTGGTCAACGTGTGCAATTACACCAAAGTTACGAATGTTTTGCTTATTTTTGATAATTTTCATTACCTCTTGAGTTGACTTGAATTTTGCCATAATGCGAAAACTAGTCGAGGATTATATAATGTATGTGATGTTTAGTCATGAAATTAAATTGTTAATTTTTTCAATATAAAAAATTCAATTAAGAAAAATCTTGAGAAATGATCGTCATTAAACAAATTACTAGAACCAAATTACGATGATTTGGATTTTTATTACGACTCGATAAAAATCAAATATGGAAATTTCCGTAGGACATACTCCAGATTCGGATGATGCATTCATGTTTTATGGAATGTTTACTGATAAAGTACCTTCACCAGATTTTACTGTCAATCATGTGATCGAAGATATTGAAAATTTGAATCTTAAAGCAACAAATCCAGAATTAGATGTAACAGCAGTATCGGTTCATGCATGTGCATACATTCCAGGATATACAATTTTGAGAAGTGGTGGAAGTTTTGGAATAAATTATGGTCCAATAGTTACCGCAAAAAAACAGATGACTATTGAAGAATTAAAAAAATGTAAAATTGCAATTCCAGGAAAAATGACATCAGCATTTTTACTATTACAATTAATGATAGGAAAATTTGATTATGTTGAAATGAATTTCAGTGATATTCCCAAAGCCGTAGAATCAGGGGAAGTAGATGTAGGATTAGTTATTCATGAAACTCAATTATCATATGAACAAGAAGGAAATGTAAAAATTTTGGATGTAGGAGAATGGTGGGATAAAACTACTAATGGTTTACCAGTCCCATTAGGAATCAATGTTATGAGAACTGATTTAGGAATGGACACAATTGTTAAATTTGATAAATATTTGCAATCATCAATTGAATTCGGAATAGAAAATTTTGATGATGCTATAGAATATGCAATGCAATATTCAAGAGGAAAAGAACGTCCTTTAATTGAAAAATTTGTAAAAATGTACGTTAATCAAGTAACAGTCAACATGGGAGATTCCGGGGAAAAAGCAATAAGAAAATTATTTGAAATGGCAAAAGAAAAAGGATTAGTTCCAGATTTTGAAATCAGTATTGCCACCAAGTAATTATAGAACAAAAAAATTATTCAAATATGTCTGATGAATTAGA
>REGF01000036.1 GCA_003702465.1 Candidatus Nitrosomarinus sp.
AAATTGAACATTTACTACATGAAATTGAAGATGGACATATTGATGGTGCAGAAGGACTAGAAGAAATTCATCACTTAGTTTCTGGTGAAGATGTACATGATGACCATGCAAAACATGATGACCATGAAGAACATACTGAAGACTTTTACAAAGAGATTGCACATGTTATAGAAGAATTTGAACATGGACACTTAACTCAATTACAATCAGTTGAAGAAATTGAAGAAATACTAAGTGAACATGAAGGAGATGGACATGGACACGATGGTGCAATTGAAGAAATTGAACATTTACTACATGAAATTGAAGATGGACATATTGATGGTGCAGAAGGACTAGAAGAAATTCATCACTTAGTTTCTGGTGAAGATGTACATGATGACCATGCAAAACATGATGACCATGAAGAACATACTGAAGACTTTTACAAAGAGATTGCACATGTTATAGAAGAATTTGAACATGGACACTTAACTCAATTACAATCAGTTGAAGAAATTGAAGAAATACTAAGTGAACATGAAGGAGATGGACATGGACACGATGGTGCAATTGAAGAAATTGAACATTTACTACATGAAATTGAAGATGGACATATTGATGGTGCAGAAGGACTAGAAGAAATTCATCACTTAGTTTCTGGTGAAGATGTACATGATGACCATGCAAAACATGATGACCATGATGAGCATGAAGAAGATGGTAAGTTAGACCATACTTATGATCCACATATTTGGCTTGATCCTATATTAGCAAAAGCTCAGGTAATGACTATTGCAGACCACTTACAAGAATCTGATCCTGAACATGCAGAAATCTACCATGATAATGCCATTTCATATGCTAACCAATTAGATCAATTGGATCAAGAAATCAGAAGTAGTATATCTTCTTGCGGAAAAGACACGTTTGTACCATTTCACAATGCATTTTCTTATTTTGCAGAAAGATATGACTTGAAAACCTTAGCAGTAATACAGGAGTTTAGCCCTGAAACTCCTGTAACTGCAAAGGATATTGAAGAACTAATTCACTTTGCTGAAGATGAAGATATCAAATACTTCTTTACTGAAGAAAATAGAAATCCAAAACTAGCTGAAAGACTTGCTACTGAATTGGGTGGAGATATTTTGTTATTTAGTCCATTAGAATCACTTAGTGAAAATGATGATCCAAACGTTACATATTTTGACAAAATGAGACAAAATGTTGGTAACTTGCAAATAGCATTAGAGTGTAATTGATAACGTATATTCCAAAATTTGATGACTGGAAAAGTCTGGGACTGGTAAACAATAATTTAACATGGCTTGCAATAAAACCTGAAGCTCAAGTGTTATTATTTAGAAATCATAAACATTTTGAAACATTTTATTTTGAAAAATTTACTAGAATTTTTTTTAATTATGTTGACAATAAAGAAGAAATAAACATTATTCCAACAAATGCATTAACAAAAAGAGTGGCAGTTGCATGATTTTTGATTCATTGTTAAAACAAGCAATTCAAGATTTTGATAAAAAAAAGTTTCAAAAATCAATTAATCTATTTGAAATAATTTTAGAAGAAAATCCACATAATTCTGAAATTATAATTAACAAAGCTGTTTGTCTTGCAGAACTAGGAAAATATGATGAATCTCTTCAAGAATTAGAAAAAGTTCTTACTGATAATCCTGATGATTTTGATGGATTATACAATAAAGCAACTACATTATATGATATGGGAAAATATGAAGACGCATTAAATGAATTTAACAATGCCCTAACAATAAACCCTAAAGATACTAATGCTCTTTGCAACAAAGCAAATGTTTTTGTTGCCTTGGGTAGACATGAAGATGCAATTTCTACCTACAAAAATGCACTAGAAATTAATCCTAAAGATATTGAAATTTTGAATAATATTGGAATTGTTTATGCAGGAGATAAGCAACATTATGAAGCAATTGAATATTTTGAGTCTGCATTAAATGAGAAAAAAAATGATATTGATTCATTATGTAATTTAGGCAATTCTCTATTGGAAATTAAAAAATTCAGATTATCATACGAATGCTTTAAACAAGCTGTAAAAATTGATTCAAAAGATTTTGATGCAATGTTTCGTTTAGGAATTGCATGTAATAATTTGAATAAACCTGAAAATGCATTAGAATATTTTAATGAAATCTTGAAAAATGAAAAGAACAACACAGATGTAATTATCAACAAAGGTTATTCTTTACATTTGATGGGTAAATACAAACAAGCAATTTTGTGTTTTGATGAAATTTTAAATGATGACCCACAAGAACTGAATTCATTATATTTTAAGGCAAAGTCAACAGCAAAACAAAACAATAATCAACAAACATGTGCGTTACTTTCAAAATTATTAGAATTAGAGAAAAAAAATGAATCCAGTGACCATGACCATGACCATGAACATTTTTTGAATAAAATCAAAAAAGATCCTGATTTTATTGGGTTAAGAAATGATCAAAATTTTAAAAGATTGATCAACTAGATTCTTCTTTTTGAGGTTTATTTTGCTTGGCCCATTCTTCGTACATTTTGATTAACTCATCTACGTCTTTTCCTTCTTCAGAATACGTGACTATTACCCCAAACGTGCCTTTTTTGTCATGACCTCGTGCAAAATATCCCCAAAATGAGTCAGGAAGTTTCTGAAAACTGCTTGAATCATGTGAGACTCCTATCAGATTATTACCAATTACTTCGATTACTTTTTTTGCATCTTCTTTTTCAATCATAATTTATTATTATTTTGTTACAATAAAAAGTTGAATATTTGTATCTAAATTCAAAGAAAATTTGTTCTTACAAAAAACTTATCTTTGTCTTCGGCAATAAAGATCAACTTGGATTGTCTACAATGTGATGGAAAAGGAAAATTCATGAATGAATTTGGATTGATGGAAAAATGTACTTTTTGCAAAAATCCTGATTTGAGTTTTGGATAGTATTTACAAAGTAATTGAGACTTCAAAACTCTAATTTTTTTACAACAAGAAAAGGGTGGAAAACATCGAAAAGACGAACCTAACATGAATTGTTTTCCCAACACACCACTCTACTACGCAGACATGATGCTTTCTTGTTACTATAACTAGGTCAAAATCATATTTAAGACTGATCCTTTTCTAAATTACTTTTTGCTAACATGTCCACATTTTTTACATGCGTATCTAATGTCTCCTTTCTTTAATTCATTTTTACGAATTAATACGGTTACTGCCTCATGACATTGTTTGCAAACTCCATTTGGAAAATTACTATCATCCATATTGTTTTTTGAAATTTACTGAATATAACTAACATTATTGATTAAATCTTAATTTAAAATTAAACTAAGATTTTGCAATATCATAATCTTCTTTACCGTTGCCAAATTTTTGTGTGATAATTTTTACTCTGTATTTCTTTCCCTTTTGAATGTCTTGACATAATGTAGTGGGATTTCCATTATCAAAAAATTTTGCAACAATCATTTTTCTTGATGTATAGAATTTTTTTATTCCGTCAAATTCTTCTTCTGTCTCAAGATCTATCTCTAAAATTGTTTCTTTTCCTACTTTGCGCTCAACTTTTTGTACATTTACTATGGTAAATACGCCTTTATCGTCTAATTTTGAGAGTGAGGCTTCAGCCATATTGAAACCTGTATTTTTTGTTATTTATCATCTTTGACTGTTCTATTAATTTTGAAAAAGAAAAAATTATGGGATTAGCATTACTGCTGTACCCAAAATTACTAGAAATCCTACAAAAAGAACAGAACGCTCTTTATGATCTCGTAAAAGTTTCCTTTCGAGCATGTATTTTGATTTTTGATTTAGATTTTAAAACAATGTATTTTATTTTAACAAATCTATGATATGGTCATTCATATACTAATTTTTGAGTCACTTTTTTTAGTGGATAGTTTGTAAATATTGTATGGCCTTTACCCCTTGTCCTGCATGCAATCAAGTAAGATTTGACAAAAAAGCAAATCGTTGTAATGATTGTGGATATCAAATTGGAAATTAAACATGAAAATCAAAATGTGTGATCATATCGATGTATCTGGAATTAGAATAGAGGCATCTCAATCTGTTTATGCAATTTGCACAGTTAATGAAAATCAATTTGTTACTTATTCTTGCAAAAAATGCTTTAATGAAATTAAAGAGTTGGAACATCAAATTATATCAAAAGAAGAATTTGAAACATATCTAAATCAATAATGTCTTCTATCGCGAGATTTTTTAGTGGTATGTAATATGGAAAATTATGGGATTACTGGGAAAAAAGAAAGAAAAGTGTGATGCCTGTAACAAACCATTTGATACTTTAGATGAGTGTAGAGATCATATGAAGAACATTCATCCTCCAACAAAACCATGTACCAAGTGTTCAGGATTAATGGCCTGGGAAAGACAACACACTCAAGCATATGGAAATTTGATCTATGTATGCCGTGAATGTGATTTTATTGGTGAGATGTGGCGATATTATCCTTAATTGATTTGATAAAAGAATAAAAAATTATGTGGATTTTGGCCACATAGAATTCCAAGTTTCGGCAAATTTTTTCATCATTTCTCCATATGCATTCATTTGTTCCATCCCTGAAGAACTAAGAGCTTTTTGCCAATTATCTGCAAACTGTTTGAAGACTGAAGCGTTTGCATCATTGATAGATTTTTGCCAATTTTCTGTAAATTCTTTGAATGATGTTATTCCTGCATCACTCATTGATTTTTGCCATTTTTCTGTAAACTCTTTCATGGTTTTGGCACTTGACTCTGCACCTGCTTTTTCCCAAACTTTGTTGAATTTTGTTTGCATGTCATTGCTGGCATCTTGAAACTGTTCGAACATTTTTTTCCAATTTTCAAGAGATTTAGAATACTCTCCCCACAATGAATCCCATTCATTATTTTTTGAATTGGTTGACATAGATTTTGAAGTACATTAATCATTGTTAAGTGGATCTATTTACAAATTACAATTTGAACTTTTTAAATAATTTTTAGAAATTTTGTTATCTAGAATCTTATTTCTAACTTAAAATGTTTTGATTGGTTGATTTTTGATACCTTCAATTAATTCTAGTATTTTAAATGGAATGTCTTCAAAATTCTTATCTTTTTCACGTGATACTAGTAAAACATCATCATTGCCTAATGGAAAACTCATCACAATTACTTTATCTCTATATGACAATGAAAAATGAACTATTCCAAATTCGTTGTCAAATTCATGTCTCATTCTCACACGCAGTGCAAGCTCCATGAACATCATTTCATCTTGCTTTTTTTCTTCTAATGAAAGTATGCCTTTTTTCATTCCCCCTGCAACTAAATGTCCTCTTGCATTGATGAATCGTGCTGAGCGCATTTTTGGATGTAATTTCAAAATATCTTGACAAATACTCTCAAGCTCTTCTATGTTATCCACCTATTCTATAGGAAATCGAACTACTTATTTTGTTCTAAATTCATGGAATAGGGTGACTTCAAATTCATCCAAAACATATGGTGCTGAGCCTATGGAGACCACAGAATATTACAAACATTTGTCTTTGTTTTGGACTGATATTATTCATTTGATGTCTAGTAAACCTCAGGCATTGACTTCAATAGGACCAATGAGGGCATTTGCAGCAAACTCAAAAAAAATCTCTGTTGAATTAATTGAGATTAATGAAAAATTATTTGAATTTAATCAACATCTTACAGAATATTTTAAACAGCTATCTGATACATGGGGAATTGCCCAGAAGAAAGTAAATCAAAAAGTTCCAGAAATTCCTCAGGATATTGAACAGATAGAAGCAGTCAAAAGAATTTGGATAGATATTTTTGATAATGATTTCACTGAGTTGTTTGATTCTGAAAAATTTGGAAACAATTATGGAAAATTAGTATCAAAAGAATTAGAATTAACAAAACATTGGAATAATATAATTAATGTAATTTTACAATCTGTAAATCTTCCAAGTAAGGAAGAGATTGATGAAGTGTATAAAGAAATTCATTCACTAAAGAAACGTGTTTCTAAATTAGAATTAGAATTAAAAAAGGAGAAAAGAAAAAATGCAAAGTGAATCTAGAATTGATCCAAAAATAATTGAAGAAGTTTTAAAATTCAGTAAAAATATTATTGATGCTCCAAAATTAGTTTCAGCTCCAGATGAAATAGATTTAGAAGTTACTCCTCATAAGGTAGTTCAACAAATTGATAAAACACGCTTGTTACATTATACACCATTAATTGAGAGAAAATACTCCACTCCTTTGTTGATTTCATATGCATTGATTAATCGATATCATATATTGGATATCCATCCCCAAAAAAGTTGGGTAAAAAATCTCCTACAACAGGGGTTTGATGTTTACATGTTAGATTGGGGTACTCCAACTAGTATGGATAAATATCTGGATTTTGATGATTACGTTAATGGGTATTTGGATACTTCTGTAGAATTTATCAAAAATCAAAACTCTTGTGAAAAAATTTCGTTACAAGGATATTGTACTGGTGCCACTATTGCAACTGCTTATGCCGCTTTACGCCCTGAAAATGTCAAAAATTATGTAGCCACTGCTCCTGTTATTGACGGTTGGAAAGATACTACTGTAATAAGCAATCTGGCAAAACACATGGACGCAGACAAAATGGTTGATATTATTGGAAATATGCCTCCTGAATTCATGTTTATTGTTTTTCAGTTCTAAAACAATTTGAGCAAGGATTTGAAAAATATATCAAATTTTTCAAAAATATCGATGACAAAAAATACGTTGATAATTTTTTGAGGGTGGAAAAATGGCTTGGAGATACTCCTCCCATTCCTGGTGAATTATTCAAACAGTGGATAAAGGATATCTATCAAAAAAATTTACTTGTTCAAAATAAAATGCACGTTGGTGATGAACTTGTTAATTTAAAGAACATTGACATGCCTGTATTTACTCAGGTGGCAGTAGGTGATCATTTGGTTTCTCCTGAATGTAGTATGCCATTACATTATGCAGTAGGTAGTAATGATAAAATTTTAAAAATTTATCCAACAGGACACGTAGGAATGATTGCTAGTTCATTATCTCAAAAAAAAGTATTGCCTGAAATGGGCAATTGGTTATCTCAAAGATCATAAAAAAAGTGGGAAAAAATTCCACTAATTATTTTTTGTTGTGAATACAGAAATCCAAGACTGTAGAATATTCTTATTTAATTCTACGAATGATTTTGCATTATCGTTGAAAGTTTTGATGTTTTGTTGTGTTGCATCAATACTTGCCAATAATACTTGGTTTTGTATGGATGATGCTTTGACAATTTCTTCAGTAGTATCATCAATTACTTTTAATGATGCACTAGGAACATCAGATACAATACCTGCTTTAACTACAAATTCTTTTTGAAGTGTGATTGAAGAATCTATCATGTTTTCAAATGCTTGTAAATATTCCTGTTGTACGTTTGTAATTGATTGATGGTATTTTGGTACTGATTGTCTAACACCATTAAACATTTTATCTACATTTTCTTGATATATTGAAAATATGTCTTTAGAATTTACTTTGGTTGTTTCGCTTTTACTCAATTTTTCACCTCCTTGGTTTTAGATTTTTTTCCGATTGGTAAAATAATGACTTGAACCAAGTCACCATCTCCTAAACCTAATGCATTACGTTCAGCTTCTGGAATTGAAATTCTTCCATTACTACTGATAGTGGTTTTGTATGCTCCCCAATTCATAAATGATGGAAGCATTTGACCGATATTGAACATTGTATCCATGCTTTTAGTTTGCATAGATGCCATGTTATTCATAATGTCAGATTGGGCTTGTCGAGTTTTTTCTGAAACATCTCTAAGTGTTTCAAGTGGATTGAATGTTTGATTGGATTGTTTAGTCATTAAATTCCCAAAACTTTTCATAAATTCAGTTTGAGCTTGACCACTTTTTTGAATCCAATCCTTGAACATTTCTGTTGGGTCATATTGGTTAGTATTACCATTCATTACCAATAAATGTCATTAAACGGTATTTAAATCCTTTTATTGTATTTTTAAGAATTCTGAGACCTTTAAAGCAAATCGTTTTGGTTCTTGAACATAGGGTGTATGCCCACAATCATTCATTTCAAAAAATTTGCAATTTTCAATATGTGTAACAAAATCATTAGCAAATTTAATGGGGATGACAGGATCATCTGCTCCCCAAACAATCATTGTTGGTGATACGATCTTTTTGAGTTTTTCAATGATTGGTTCTGAATTTTTTAATCCCAACAGTGTTGACATAAATGCAAATTTTGCATTATGTAATTTCATTCTTGTAATAAATTCTGTTATGGTGGTTTTTGGAATTTCAGTACCTGTTCCATCCATTGTTTCAAATGCATTTTTAGCACTTTGTTCATTTGGATATAATGCAGCCATAATATATGCATCCAGTGCAAAAGTGGATTGTTTCATAATTCCTGATGGGGAAACTAAAATTAATTTTTCAACTTTATTTGGATTGGCTGACGTATATTCTGCAGCAATTTGTCCACCTAATGAGGAACCAATTAAACTTGTTTTTTCAATTGCTAATGATTTCAAAAATTTTCCTAAAAAATTTGAAAAAAAATCTATTGTATAATCAACAGTTGGCTTATCGCTATATCCAAATCCAATTAAATCTGGAACTATGACTTTAAAGTCATTTTCAAAAATAGGTAATACATTTTCCCACCTTTCACATGATGCACCTAAACCGTGAATTAAAACAAGTGTTTTATCAGATGAACCTGATTCCAAATATCGGATTTTACTTCCTTCAATATTGACAAATTTCTCTTTCAATATTGTAGCTACTATTTGTTAACTAGATAAGTTCTTATCTCTATTTTTGAAATTGGAACTATTTTTTATGTGATGTTTTTCAAATAGAGATCTTGGAGTTGTCTCATTATCTATTATTATTGGTTTTATTGAAATCCCCAATTCTCATAATTGTATTTTTTAAATGGAGTAAAATTAAGGCTAAATTTTTGTCTATCACTCATTAAATCTGAGATTTTAGCTATTTAGGCACAAGTTTTCATATACTAGCAGGCATTAACTTACTTGATGAGTGAAAAATCAGTCAAATTAGAACAAGAAGAAGAACAAAAGATTATAGCTGAAATTACTAAGGAATTACGCGCTGAAGGATATTCTGAAGAAGAAGTCCGACAGGGATTAGAACTTGCATATCATCTAAAAACAGATGTCAAGTCAAAAGCAGATTCTTTCTCAGATTCATGTGAACACTAACCCTAGAATAATTGTAAAAACCCTAAATGCATTTTCCTTAAATTCTATGTATTAGAAATAACATTATGACTTGGGTTCCAATTTTTTATGTCTCTTCCCAAGATTTTGAAGGTGATATTAAATCTCTGAAGACTGTTTTTTCACAATTTGAAAAACAAATTCATCAAACAGATGGTTATAGATTTAGTCCTGAAGCTGAATTTGCAATGGGATGGTGGTTTTACACAATTTATGTAAAGATTGGTTTCATCAAAAAACTTGTTGAGTATAATCACACTCGTGATCCAAAAATCAAAGATGAAAAAGCAATTTTAAAGATAATTCAAAATTATCTTAAAATGAAAAAGAGTAAGGCTAAGATAAAGTTTCATGGTGAAAAACCAATGCTTGGTGGATATTGGCATTGGCTATTGAGATAACTTTACTGTAATAATTTTTGATTTCAAAAATTTCTCCTAATTCCAATAATTACAATAGCTGGAAATCCAAAGTACATCCCTAAATTCAACATAATTACTGAAATTCCAATGCCCAAAACTTCTGATTCAGATTCAGCATTCTCCAT
>REGF01000037.1 GCA_003702465.1 Candidatus Nitrosomarinus sp.
AACAATTAACTAAAAAAGCAAGATCCAATTTCTCTCAGTTTGATAATCTTACACTAAAATCTGGTGATGGCTTTAAGAAAAAAGATACTTTTTCGATTTTTGTTTCAAATTTACCTTACTCCAAAAGTAAAGATGCGATTGAGTGGTTGGCCCAAAAATCTTTTTCACATGGTGTCATTATGGTTCAAAAGGAATTTGCTGAAAAACTAATTGCAAAATCAAAAGATCGAAGAGCTGTTAGTATTATTGCAACATATACTCTAGATATCAAAAAAATTTCTACAGTGAGAAAGAATAATTTTTCTCCACCCCCAAAAGTTGATTCTGTTATTTTAAAGATATCTAAGAAAACTGATTTGGATAAAAAATTAATTTCTTTAATTAATGATATATTTTCTTACAGAAGAAAAACTGTAAAAAATATTTTAAAACAATTTAATCAACAAAGTACAATAGAGAAACGAATTGATGATCTCACAGGAGAAGAAATAGTTAATCTTGCCAAACAGATTCTTAAAAAATGATGAATATCCTCCATCAGAGGATACTTTTTTTGTTGCTAATAATATTGAAAATGAAAAAGGCGAAAATGCTTTAGATATTGGAAGTGGTTCTGGATATTTAACAAAATTACTTTGTAAAAATTTTTCACTTGTTATTGGAACCGATATTAATTATAAGGTATTACAAAATCAAAGTTCATACAAAACAGATAATTTAATTTGTTGTAATAGCTCTGATGCACTAAAAATAAAATTTGATTTTATTGTTTGTAACTTACCTTATTTGGCAACAGATGAAATATTAGATATTGCAACTGATGGTGGTGCTGAAGGATTTGAAATTCCTAGCAAAATTTTTGATTCTGCTTTAAAAAATTTGAAAAAAAATGGAAAATTTATTTTTGTAACTTCCTCATTATCTAATTATTCAAAATTAATTGATTATGCTGAAAAATTAGGGTTAAAAACAAAAATTATTGCTCAAAAGAAATTATTTTTTGAAGAATTAATTCTTGTAGAGGCAATACATTAACATCTATTATGATCTTTCTTTGAAGACTGTAATTAATTAAAATATTATTAAAAAATTATTTTAAAAATAAACATTTGATCATTTTTTTTAAATCATATTTTTATTCAATTAACTACTAATCTGTATGATAGCAATCGAATAATTCCAAACATTACATGTTAGGGTGTTAGAATATGTAGTGGTGTTACCCGTCGGTAACCATGTGGTTTTGATTACTATCTATTTTCTTAAATTCTCTTTTGCATATCCAATAATTGCATCTGTCATTTGTGTAGTGGTTGCACTTCCACCAATATCCCAAGTAACTGCTTTACCTTCGTTTATTACTTGTTCAGTTGCTGCAAATATTGCATCTCTAATTTCTCTTTCACCTAAATAATCTGCCATCCACGCTCCTGACAAAACTGTTGCCGTTGGATTTACTTTATTTTGGCCTGCAAATTGAGGTGCACTTCCATGTGCTGCTTCAAACATTGCATAGTTATCTCCAATATTTGCAGAATAAATTAATCCAATTGAACCTACTAATGCTGATGCAAGTTCTGAAATAATATCCATAAATAAATTGGTACTAACTAATACTGAACCATTAAACTGTTCAGTTGCAATTACCATCTGTTGGGCCATATTGTCTATGTATATTTCAGATAATTCTATACCTGTACCTTCTACTGCTTTTTGTGTTTCATCCCAAAATATCCCATCTGTTTGTTTTAAGATATTTCTTTTTGTAATTGCAACCATTTTTTTCATTTCAAATTTATTTGCCCAATCAACTGCAGAATCAATTAATCTTCTACTTCCTTGTCTAGTAATTTTTCTAATTGCAATTGCTGCATCATCTGTAATTTTTGCTTCTACTCCTGTATACAGACCCTCAGTTGCTTCTCTAAAACAAACACAATCAAGTTTTCTATTTGGTGTTAATCTATCATATGTTTTAGTTGGTCTAATGTTTGCATAAAGATCAAATTTTTGTCTTAGTGTAACTGCTACACTTCTAGGTGCACCTGGGACTGGAATTGTAGTGGTTGGTCCTTTAAAACAACAATCAGCTTCCTCTAATGTTTTCATTGTTGAATCTGGGATATATGATGCATCTTTTCTACCATTTTTGTCCCATTGTTCTGAACCTGCTTCACATAAAATTAATTCTGATTGAAAATTACATTCTTTAAGAACTCGTAACATTGAATCTACTACCTCAGGTCCAATTCCATCGCCTTTCATTACAGCTGCTTTTTTACTCATTATGGCAAGATTCTGAATCACTTCTAATTAATTCTACCACTGCATTATTTGATAACGAATGAATTTATTTACAGATACTTCTAGGTGTAATTATGCGGGGGTCGCCTAGCCTGGTAGGGCGTAGGATTGCTAATCCTATGTTCGCAAGAACTCGTGGGTTCAAATCCCTCTCCCCGCGCCATTAAAACTTAATAGACCGGAGAAGTCAGTTTTTTCATGGGACGTAGAAAAAGTCAAAAAATTATTCGTACAGGCCCAAAAAACGCTACAACTGGAATGTGTCCTTTATGTCAAACAATTGGAAAAATCTTCCTTTTAGGCTCACCTGGTGAAGAAAGGGCAAAATGTGAAAAATGCCGTCAAGAATTTGAATTATAAGTTAAATCTAATTTCGTTGTTAAACCTTCAACCCATAACTTTTTAATACAATTTTTTATTCATAATTCAATATGAGTTCCGACGCTGAAACCATTTATGAGAGAGTTGCAAAACTTGAAGATGAAATTGCACTACTTAGAAGTGAAGTAGATATCTTGAAAGGTGCTTTGAGAAATAAGATTGCCCGTCATGAGATATCAATGATCAAAAAAGGTCAAGATGTTAATTCTATTATTGATTAATCTTTAATCTTAATACTTCTAATTAATTCTAAAATAAAATCTACATCTTCTGCATTAGGATTTATTTCTAAATATTTATTCAAATATTTTAAAGCATTTTCAGAATTTTGTAATCTTTGTTCTAAAATTCCTTTATCTCTAATATCTTCTGGAGATTCTGGTTCAATTGCTAATGCCATATCTACACAACGTAACGCTTTATCATAAACATATGATCCAATGTATGAATTTTTTAAATTACGAACCATTCTGATAAGAATTTGTTCTGATTTAACTTCATCAAGAAATTCTGGTTTAAATTCTAATTCTCCATCAAAATTTACATCTAAAATTTCTTGTAAATCATCAATGTCTAATAAACGACCATCATAAAATGGATCAAGTATCATTTCTTCATTGTATTTTACTAATACATGTCCTGGAAATCCTACGACTTTAAGATCTAATCCAATAAATTTTGCAATCTCAACATATAGAATTGATATTGTAATTGGAAGACCTGTTTTTTTATCTATTACTTCATTGAGGAAATTATTTTTTGGATTATAGTAATCATCATCATCTCCACTGTAACCCAAGTTTTCAAAAAGATGTTCATTTAACATTGAAATAAGATACGTTGGATTTTTTACATCACTAATTGATTCTTTTAATGACATTCCCATTCTATGAATTTTTTTAATGTAATCCTCAACTTGTAAATCTGGATATTCTATTAATTGTGAAAATTTTAGACATTTTTCAATTAAATTGAAATTTGGATTTTTCACAAATGATATCCATTCTGCTACTACTGGATCAAATTTTTCACTCAATTATTACTAACTCAGTTTGTTTATGTATAATTGAGGATCTTTCAATTCTCTTGTATTTGGAGGAACTTCAATCATTTTCTTGAACGTTTTTGTGCCTAATTTTCCATAAACTGTTTTTGTAAAGTCTTTTCCCATGCTTTTTCTTACTTGGTATGATGAAAAATCAGTTCCCATAAAGGTAGTTAGATAATTTTGAAAATCTTTATCATCTTTTAGAATATTTTCAATTGCAAAAGCTGCCATTCCTTCCATTGCTGTAAATGCTGCATGATGTTGTTGTATTGGAACTAACCATCGTTTGTAAATATCTAGTAATTGAGGAATTGATTCTCCAATTTTTGGGTCTATTTCGACATGAGTAAATGTCATTACATCTGGACCTATTTGCTCAATTAAGAAATGATCTGGATTCAAGAAGAAAAATAGATTTGCCTTTTTTGCAAATGGAAAATCATCAGGAACAGCTTGCAATTGACAATATTCTGAAAGTTTGTTAATTGTATCAGTATCTAATGATAAAATTATTCCAGCTAATTCTTCATTAATTTTGTTAACTTCTATTGCAGCATTTTTATTCACTTGTTGTAAGTTTCCTTGTGCAGCATGAATTAATTCTTCAACAACTGTCATTTTGACAGCACCAAGATAACCTGAATTTACATTTTCAAATCTTGCATTATATGGTTCACCTTGCTTATGAAGAATAATTTCTGGATATCTTGATAGAATAAATTTATTCAAATAGATTATTGAATCTAGGCAATCTCCATATGTTGTAGTAATTTTGGAAATATATTGAATAGCATATGTTGAATATACTAAATATTTAGCTGTATCTTCTTGCATTAATTCTGCAATTCTTGTTTTATTTTCTTTTGCAACTGCATTAAATAATTCTGTTACAAATTCTTTTGATTCTTTATCTGCAAATACTTTTTCTCCTTTCAATCTTTTTAATTCTGTAAGTTCTGGAAATTTTAATTCAATATTTTCCGGAATTTTAACTTCAAGAAATTCTTCTACTTTATTTTTATATGTGGAAAAAATCTCTGTAGCAATATTTTCCAAGCTGTTAAATTCTGCTTTTCCTTTTAGATCTTCTTTAGCGGTACTTGCTAACTTGATAATTTCCTTTTCTTCATCAATTTCTACGGATAATTGCCCAAATAATGCCTCAGTAAACTCTTGAAATTCTCCCAATTTGATTAAAATTTGGAAATACTACATTTAACATTAACTTGATTTCTGCTGAAAATAAAAAAACTAGTCACAAAAAAGAATAACAATGAAATATGTAAATGTCGTAGGTATTGTATGGCCGCTGCTGTGATAATAATACCAATTTTAGTCGTAAGTATAGCTGCAATAGTCTCTTATCTCGTATATCAGTTATTTTTAAAAAACTTCTTGGCAAAACGTTCAATTTCTCAGACTCTTGGCAAATATAACATTCAGAAAACCCCTTCTCAAATTATTAAAGAATATCATGAGAATAAAGGTGAGCACTTAACTCATGAGGAAATTCAAAAACTTGAAAAAAATTATACCATAAATGAACCCGAACAATTTCTTGCAATGTATGATGCAATAAGAGAAAATTCTAAGGATAGAAAATAATTTTTTTTAATTTACTTATGGTTGAGTTGGAATTTGAATAAATGGTGTTCCACCTTCTCCAACTACTAGAGGAAGTTTACCATCCCATGCTTGGGTCTTTAACCATTCTAAATAATATGGATTTTGTGCAAGTGCGTTATTGATAATTGCAATTGCTTCTGCTTCACCTTGTGCTTCTGCAATATTTGCTGCTGCCAAACCTACTGCTTGAGCTTCTAATTGTCTAGCTTCAACTTCAATTCTGATAAGATCATTTTCTGCTTTTTTGGCCTTTTGTTCTGCTTCTACTTTGGATTCAATTGCTTGAGCAAATAATGGTGAAAATTCGAAATCTGTAATTGAAATAACTTCTGTAGTTACGTAAAATTGGTTTAATCTATCTCTAATTGAATTTTCAATATCTGCCTTAACCAGTGGTCTTTTTGTAATTAATTCTTCGGCATCATAATTTGCAGTAACTTGTTTTACTGTTTCTTCAACAGCTGGCCCAATAACTCTATTTTCATAGTCTAATCCAATTTCCTTGTAAAGATAATTTACTTTTTCATATTCTGCATGATAGTTTACAGTAACTGTAGTCTCAACAGTCTGAAGGTCTTTTGATGCACTTCTAGTCTCTTTATCATACTTTAGAGTACGAACTTCAATTTGTACCACTTCATCTTGGAACGGAACTACAAAATGAATTCCCTCTGCAAGTGGTGGTGATGTTAAATCTACTGCACTCCATTGAGTAAGTACTCCTCTATTACCTGACTCTACAATTTTAACTGATGCTCCTGCTACAATTCCAATTATGATTAAAAGAATTATGGCGCCTACAACTATTTTGGCTGCACCTACGTTTACTTTAACAGATGGAGATTGATATTTTGACATCTGTAAACGTTAATTTTTTCCTACTTTTATACCCATCATAATTCATTTTTAAACACTAGGAAAAATCACCCTTAACAGATTTATTTTATGAATTTTGTATATGGATATGGAAGCTGACTTTTCATGGGTTTATTTGATATTTTTCTTAATGATACCTTTGGCCAGAATTTTACCACGTGTATTGAGAAAATTCAGATCTGGTGATTTTGAATCCCAAGGAGTCAGAGATGGACAATTTGAATCCAATTTTGATAGATTCTCTCAGCAATCTGATACTCGTTTTGAATCAAATACCAATGAATACCAAGAACCACCTAAATCTTCTAAACCTCAAACCAAAAACATGCTTGTTTTAGGTGAATTACATAGAGGTGTAAGGCTATTTGAAAATATTCAAAAAAATACTGGATTAACTACTGAGGAACTCAATTCAATTTTAGAAGACTTGGAAAACAATGGATTAATGAAAACACAACAAAAATCTGGATTATTTGGTATGAAAACTGAGTTAGTACCTACTGACAAGGGTTTCAAAGAGTACTATTCATAGACTCATTTAAAACAAAATTCTATTTTTCAAAATTCACAATATCTAAAATAATCTGTGTGCCGGGGGCGAGTTTCGAACTCGCGACCTCCAGATTATGAGTATTGCCTTAGTTGGAGAACCGTTAGAGTTTACCAATTGAACTGGCACTCTAACCAGGCTGAGCTACCCCGGCATAATATATGGCTGAAAAAATGGGAAATTAAATGATTCTACTTGGAAATTTTACCTGTTTTTTGACTATTTTTCAAATTATATTCTTATGATTTACTTAAGATCCTTCCATTTGACATCTTCGTCTTTTACCCAGAGGAATTTCTTTTGTAATGCTGCAGTATACAATTTTTCCCATTCAGCTCCTACTTCATCTGTCCATGCTTTGAAAACTCGTGGATCGATATAATTTCTTAATGATGTTCCAATTGCATAATCTTTAGTTTTTTCTGATAAATCTAATTGAAGTTCAAGCTTTTGTAATCTTTCTTTATGTTTAGCTTTTTGTTTTTTGATTTGTTCATTTAATGTCTTAATTCTTTTTGTTTTACTTTTCTTTTGGATTTCTGTTTTTGTTTCTTTATTTTCAACTTTTTTAAGAGTATCTTGAGTTTTCTCCCAAACTTTTTGTTCTTTTAATTTTTTAATAGAATCTCTTTTCTTTTGTAATGTTTGTTCAAATGTTTTAGGGATGGTTCTTTTGTGATTACACATCACTGCTGCTTCTAAGTTTGCTAACTTTGCATGATACAATTTTTCATTTGCTGATTTTGTTTTAATATTATCGTGTTTAATTAGATAATCCTTAACAACTGTAGTTGCTAGATATGTTCTAAACACTTTAGCTGATAGTCCTTTTACAATACTTGAATAATATTGATTAACATGTCTTGATGTAATATCTTCGAAAATTTCGTCCTTTGGTTTTTTCTTTTCAATAATTTTTTTAAGATTTTCATGGAATTGTTTATCATGACCTTCAGCCACGACTGTTTCTTGCCATCTGACACTATCTTTACCTAGAAAGTCAAATTCAATCGCATTTGCAGTAATTTTGATATGTTCTTTTCTTAATGTTGTTGCGCCTACAGTATCTGCTTCATCAGGATCTTTTTCATCTCCTACCCTCATGGCAGTTCTATAAATCAAGTAACATGCAGTAGATATTTTGTTAATTTTAGGATCTTTACTCTTCATGTCTTTAACTATTCTATCTTTGATTTTTTCAATTTCATTTCCGAGTTTGACTGCTTTTTCATATTTTTGTTTATCTCTATCTTGTTTTAATCCTGCAGTATCTGCTAACCAAACATATTTTCTTTTTTGTGTCAGGAAATCCATCCAACTTGCTAACCACATTGAATCATTGTCATGTATGATTTTACCCCAATCTCCTTCTGGTATTTTTGCATCTTTTCCCAAGTTTAGTGTAACATCTTTTGGTGTAACTCTAGGTTTCCATTTGCCTCTTAGTGGATGTTCTCCTCTACCAATGAATATTCCTGGAGGTTCTGCCATATAGTTTCCAACTTCAACTTCTTTTCCATCCATTATGGCAATTCCAAATTTTGTTTTTAATTTTTCACGTAATTCTTTTCTCTTTGCAGCAATTGCTTTTTTCTCTTCTTTTGTCATCATCTCTTTGAGATCTTTTTCTTTGTCTACAATTTTGTAAGCACTTGAAAAATCAATATCTTCGTATGATATTTTTTTAAATTTTGCATCTAATGTTTTAGCAAAATCTTCTGTAAAATTTTTTTGAAAAACTTTGTCTTGTGCATAAGGCGTATCTTTTTTCTTTGCCCACTGATAAATCATCTCTTCTTGATTTATGTCAAGTTCAACAGTCTCCCCTTGAATTTTTATTTTAATTCCTTGTTTCTCGTATTCTGGAGGAAACAAGATTCCATTATGTTGTAATTTTTTCCATTTCATTTTATCTCATTTTATATTTGTGGACTTTGACAAAAACTCCTTTCCATCTGTATATAATCTAACATAAAGTCTTAGCCTGGAAATAGCTCTTTACTCATATATTTTTCAAATTCTAGGTCTGTTTTGGCTTGTTTTGCCTCCATAAACATGGCTGCATCAGTACCTACGATATATCGTGGAAGAATCTCGTCGCTATGAATTGCTTTCATTATGACGTTTGCTACTTGTGATGGAGGGGTTCCCATTTCCGCCATCATTTTAAGACCTGCTAAAATATGATCTGTCAATTCTTTGTATTTTGGATCTTTTTTTGATTCCGGAATTTTCATTGAATTGAAAAAGTTTGTTTTAATGACTCCTGGTTCAATTAAGGTTGTTTTAATTCCAAATTGTCCTAATTCATATCTCAAGCATTCACTAAATCCTTCTAAAGCAAATTTTGTACTGATATAAGCTGGAGACCCTGGTAATCCGATTTTTCCAACAACTGAACTAATATTTACTATAATACCTGATTTTTGATTTCTCATTATAGGAGAGACTTCTTGTATAATCTTAACAATACTGAAAAAGTTTGTCTCAAATTGTTTCCTAAAATCATCTAATGTGATATCTTCAGTGCATCCAAATTGACCATATCCTGCATTATTTACTAGAACATCTAATCTTCCACTATCTGATGATATTTTTTTTATTGCTGAAATTATTGATTCCTCTTTATCTACATCTAATTCAATAATTTTTATTTTGAGATTTTCTTTTTTTGCAGCATATTCTAATTCTGCAGATTTTTTTACATCTCTCATACTTGCATATGTTTCATATCCATCTCTTGCTAGTGCTAATGCAGTTTCTAATCCAATACCTGATGAACTACCTGTTACAAGAGCTACTTTTTCCATAGTAATGTTATTTTTTTCTTATATTTATCCCATTTTGATTTTCTATACTAATGG
Organism: Candidatus Nitrosomarinus sp.; assembly: GCA_003702465.1. GTDB lineage: Archaea > Thermoproteota > Nitrososphaeria > Nitrososphaerales > Nitrosopumilaceae > Nitrosopumilus. Next base: position 9,650 of record REGF01000037.1, read on the forward strand.
TCTATCCCCTTCCATAGGATCAATTAATTTTGTTTTCTCTCCTTTGTTGATTCTTTCTAAAATTTCTAATGCTGAATATTTGTGTAAAAACTCATTATTATTTCCACATCGATAGGAAAATGTACATCTTGGACACCCTGCCTCATTTTTACATGGGCATTCTT
>REGF01000109.1 GCA_003702465.1 Candidatus Nitrosomarinus sp.
TGATGCGTCAGAAACAATCTCAAAAACAATAAAACATGTTCCATTAGCTGTTGGTTCTGAAATTCCATTCAAAATTAAATTTCCTGAACTTAAATCAAACATTCCAGTTCTTGTAAATCCTGAACTAACATTTGAAAAAACAATCAAAGATGAAATTCCAATTCAAGTTCTATACGATAAAACACTCATCAAACATGATGATGGACACATCACTGGAAAAATTCAAAACACTGGAAATCAAACGATATACTATCCAAAATTATTTGCTGTAGTTCATGGATATGACAGGGTTTTAGATATTACACAAAACATTGAATTCATTGAAAAAATTGAACCTGGAGAAATTTTAGATTTTACAATGTATCCAGATCCTGCTATTACTGAAGATGTTTTTTACTATAGTTGCTTTGGACCAGTCGATATGAGTGTAGTTCCAATTTCAGTAGAGAAGAATGAAGGAAAATTTGATTTAAGATATGACTCACCTGGTACATTTTTTTATGATGCAAAATACGATGAACAAGGAACTGCATTAACAATCCGTAGTACAAACAGCTATCCTTTCCCAACATATGCTAATTTTGAATTTCCACCAATTTCTGGAAATGAAAAGTTCTCAGTTACTATCAACGGTGAACCAATTGATTTTATCCAAAGTATGGATCAAATGGGATATTGGCACGTAGCATTTGACGTGGAACCACAATCCCAAGGAATTTTGGAAATTTCTGGGTTTGATAAGGGATTGCCACCTGACATGCCATTAGTCCCAATGTGGGTAAAACAAAGTGGAGATTGGTGGTCAACTGGCCAAATTGTAGATTCAGAATTTCTTGAAGGAATCAAATTTTTAGTTGACACACAGATAATTGAAATTTCAACATTAGAATCATCTTCATCAAGTGATTTGAAAATTCCACAATGGACCAAAACTGTTGTAGGTTGGTGGAATGAAGAACAAATTTCTGATGATGAATTCTTAATTATTATCAAAAATCTTATAGAAAGAGAAATTATTGTTGTATGATATTTTTATTGTTTGAATAATGTTATTATACAATTTTTAATCAACTAGATCATCTATGCTACTACCAATACGAGATGAAAATCCTCATCCACCCGGATTCAAACCTAAAGTAACTATTGGATTAATTATTGTAAATGTAATTGTATTTTTCTTGGAAGTTATCTACACTGGACAATTTTTTGATTTTACAAATCAAAATGCATTTGTAATGTTTTACAATTGGGGTGCAGTTCCAGGTTGTATTACCGGTGCATTTAGTGGAGTTGATATGGGCGGTACAATACAAAGTTGTCCAGCTTTTCCTGAGTTAACATTGTTGACATCTACATTCATGCACGGTGGTTTACTTCACTTGGGTGGTAATTTACTATTTTTGTGGATCTTTGGAGATAATATTGAACTAAAATTTGGAAAAATAAAATTTTTAGGAATTTATTTGATATGGGGAGTTGTCGCTGGTCTAGTTCATATCTTTGGTGATGTTTCTAGTGCAACACCTGCAGTTGGTGCATCTGGTGCAATTTCTGGAATTTTAGGGGCATACCTGATAATTTTCCCAAGAACAAGAATTCAGACATTTTTGATGTTAGGATTTTTCTGGAGAATGATGCATATTCAGGCACGTTGGTTTTTGCCATTTTGGTTAGTATTTCAGAATCTACTTCCATTCTTTATTGGAGGATTTGGTGTAGCAGGTGGAGGAGTTGCTTATCTTGCTCATATTGGTGGTTTTGTAATTGGACTTGCTACAGGATATTTGTATAAAAAAACACACAGTTCAGATTTTACATATGGAACAAGATATGGCTATGGATCTGACTTCAGATAATTATTGAAAGAATAAATTCTGCAATTAACTAAAAGTTCTCATGCCGTTGATAACAGTGTCAATGTATCCTGGTAGAACACAGGAACAAAAGGATGAATATGCAAAAGCAATCACAAAATCTGCTGTAGAAATTCTAAAAACAAAAGAAAGTCATGTAATTGTTGTTTTTGAAGATAATCCTAAAGAAAATTGGTTTTTAGCTGGAAACCAACTTTAATTTTCTTTTTTTAGCTTATTTTAGAAATGTACCATAACTCATCTTAGAAATGTACCAGATCTTATATTAAAAAAATCATGATAAAAAAATTACAATGGGATTCTTTAAAGCTAAATATTGTGTACCATTCTTTATGCTAGTTTTATTGACTTCTGGTTTTCCACTTAATGCAAATAATGAT
>REGF01000038.1 GCA_003702465.1 Candidatus Nitrosomarinus sp.
CAACAGCTTTTGCTAATTCACCATAAGTAGTAATTTGACCTTTTGGAACAACAAGTAACTTTTTGTAAACTCTTTGTTCAAGATTCATAATTTTATTATCTCAAGTGTAGTTGAATTAAGAAGTTCAAGAATTTTTTGTTTATTTGTTCCCAATCCACGCCAATCTAAAAGAGCATATTTTGCCATTTTATTTTGTGATAAAATATGTGAAAATAATTCTTCATCTAGTTCATCTAATGCATGTTTTGGAATAACAGTTCCAAGAGCAAGTTTTCCTTCCAATAATTCATGAGTAAATTTTGTAGAATAATGAGTTCCACCAAAACAAATTGCAACAGGATTTTCAGGGATCTTATTACTAAAAACTTGATGAACCAATTTTGCAACAGATTCACACAAGGAGACATCTGTCCATTGTTTAGGAGTAGTACCAATTTCAATAAAGATAGTTGGTTTAGTTAATCCAGTTGGTCCATGATGAGTTGCTTCAATTGTAATTTGAAATTCTGAAAAATCAGATTGGTGTTTTTGTAATGTTTGAAGATAATGCTTTTGTAAATCTGGATGAGGAATTGCAACTTGTCTGTCATTTCCACCAAATTTTGCTTCAGAGAAATTTCCAGTACTATGGCAAGTTAATGCCAAAACTCCAGATTCTGCTGCATGTTTTGACAAAAATACAAACCCATCATAATCATATTTTTCTTCAAGCCAATCAGCAGAAATTGTAGGTGTTGGAATAATGATTAAATCATAAAAATCACCGCGAAATACATCCCCATCCAAAGTCATATTTTTTGAAAGAAAATTTGCCATATTGTAACCAGCAGGGTCGTCTCGATATGCAATTAAGAGTTCCATGAGATAAGGATTATAAGGACACCATATTAATTTCCACCAATGAACCCGAAACAGACTTTGAAAAATATGTCTAATACTATGAAGATGGCAAAAAAGCCAGATAGAGATGAATATCAACAACATCTCAGATTGGTATTAACAGGAATTCTTGGAGTAGGAGCAATTGGATTTACTATTCAATTTGTGTTTTCGGTACTAACATTTGGTCGATAAAATTGTCTGAGGAAATTAAATCACACTTATTTGCAATTAGAACCACAGGAGGTCAAGAAAAAGTGGTTATGAGATTATTAGAAGCTAAAGCAAATGCTAATCAAATTAACATTCAATCAGTTTTACTTGTTGACAATCTTAAAGGATATGTCGTAATAGAAGCAATCAATCCAAGTGATGCATACATGGCAGTAGAAGGAGTTAGACACATTCGTGGTCAACTTAGAGGAGAATTAGAATTCAAAGATATCGAAGGATACCTTGTAAAGAAATCAACAGTTTCAACATTAGAAGTAGATAACATTATTGAAATTACCGGCGGACCATTCAAAGGAATGAAAGCAACAATTACTAGAATAGATGCAGACAAAGAAGAAGCAACAGTTGTTTTACTTGATGCATCTTATCAATTACCAGTAACTGTCGATGCAAATTATCTAAAACTCTCGAGTGGAGCTTAGGAAGGATTAAATTTTCGGGATTAAGCTGATTTAACATGGGAGAACAAAAAGTATCATCACTTGTAACTGGAGGAGGAGCTTCAGCAGGTCCACCATTAGGTCCAGCATTAGGTCCTCTAGGAGTTAACATCATGGAAGTTATCTCAGCAATTAATGATAAAACAAAAGATTTCGAGGGAATGAAAGTTCCTGTTACTGTAATAGTAGATACAGATACAAAAAAATATGAAATTGAAATTGGCATTCCTTCTGCTGCTGCATTAATCATGAAAGAAGCAGGAATTCAAAAAGGCTCAGGTACTTCTGGTACAGAATGGGTAGGAGATGTTACAATGGATTCAATTGTCAAAGTAGCAAATACAAAACTCGAAAAATCTTATGCATCATCATTAAAATCAGTTGCAAAAACTATCATCGGTACATGCGTAGCTTTAGGAGTTAAAGTTGAAGGAAAAACTCCAAAAGAAATTACCGCAGAAATTAATGATGGTAAATGGGATCAAAAATTCCAATAATTATTCAATAAGATAAACAGGATCTTTATCGGTTTTTTGTAATTCTACAAAGGTTTCAGTGTTTTGAACACCTTCTATTTTTCCAATTTTTTCAATTACTACTGAGTGTAAGGCTTCAAGATTTTTGGCATAAACCTCAATCATAATATCAAATCTACCTGTAACTTCAGATATGGAAACAATTTCAACAGTTTCCATAAATTGTTGATGAATTTTTTCTTTTAATTTTGGGTCACGGTTAATTCCAACTGAAGCTTTTACTCCAAATCCTAACAAAGATTGATCAATATCAACAGTAAATTTTTTGATAAGTTTCTTTTTCATTAATCGTTTAATTCTACTATACAAAACAGATGCATTAATTCCCAATTTTTTTGACAAAATTGGAACAGAAATAGATCCATCCTTAGTTAACTCATAAAGTAATTTCATGTCAAGATCATCAAATTTATGCAATATGATGAAAAGATGGATTCTGATTTAATATATCTATAATTTTTGTCGAAAATTGCTTTGAAATTGCAATTATTTCACTGAAAAAAAGGAAATTTCTTAAAAAAAATGAGAGTCAGTAGAATAAGGCTCTAAACGATTTTAAGTAGGTTTTCTGGAATTTGTTCGTAATGATTACAGAAGCACAATTAGCAGAAGTGGTAACAAAAGCTAAAGAAGAGACTAAAAAAACGAAATTTAAACAATCTGTAGAGCTAATTATCAATTTCAAAGATATTGATGTAAAGAAAGGATTTGCAATTAATGAAGTAGTTCAACTACCAAAAACCAATTCTCCTGCAACAGTGTGTGTAATTGCTACTGGTGACATGAGTCAAAAAGCAAAAGCAGCAAATGCAGATTCAGTTATCGGAAATGAAGAATTAGAAAAATTTGAAGCTAACAAAAGAGAATCTAGAAAATTCATTAACAAATATGATTTCTTTTTGGCAGATACAAAAATTATGCCAACAGTTGGTAAATCACTTGGTCAACTTTTAGGTCCAAGAGGAAAAATGCCAACACCAGTTCCATTTAATGCACCTATTGATGCATTTCTAGCAAGATTTAGATCATCAATTAAAGTTAGAACAAGAGCATCATTATCAATTTCATGTAAGATTGGTGATGAAACAATGGAAGATGCAGATTTAGCAGTTAATGCATATACAGTTCTTAGTGCAATTGAGAAAAAATTACCAAATGGTGAAAAGAATATCAAAAAAGTTATGATAAAAACTACAATGGGCAAACCAGTAAAACAAGTACAGGAGATAAAGAAGAAGTATGCATGAAAATAGAACTACATATCCAAAAAGAAAAACGGAAATGTATCAGCAATTAGTTGAGTTACCAAAAAAATACAAAACAGTTTCAATTATTCAAATGAATAAAGTTCGTTCAACACAAATTTTACCATTAAGAAAAACTTTGAAAGGTGAAGTAGAATTTGTTTGTGTTAAAGACAAAGTTGCACGAAAAGCACTTGAATCATCAGACATTCCAGGAATGAAAGAAATTTCTACAGAACTAAAAGGTCAAGTCATGTTCATATTTACAAACATGTCACCATTCAAACTCAATGTTTTACTAGGTAAAAACAAAGTCATGATGGGTGCACGTTCTGGAGATATTGCAAGTATCGATATTGTTGTTCCAGAGAAAAATACAGGAATTGCACCAGGACCAATGCTTACAGAATTCAAAGAGGCAGGAATTCCAACAAAGATTGATCAAGGAACAATTTGGATTGCAAAAGAAACAACACCAGCAAAGAAAGGTGATGCAATTAATGAAAAATTAGCAGCAATTTTAGGTAAATTAGATATCAAACCAGTAGAAGCAGGAATTTCACTTTATTCAGCAGTTGAAGATGGTTTGAAATACACTGAAGATGAAATGGTAGTGGATGTTGAGAAAACAAGAAACTTGTTTGCACAATTCCACCAAGAAGCAGTTTCATTATCAATTGAAGCAGGCTACATTACATCAGAAAATGTTATGCAAATTCTATCTAAAGCAGCCCAATCTGCACGTTCAGTATCAATTGAATCAGGTTTCATGACAGATGAAACTAAAGAACAAATCTTACAAAAAGCAGATGCACAGGCTAAAGGTTTAGCAAGTCAAGCAAAAGACTACACACCAGCTTAAGAATCAGTATTTTTTACTTTAGGCAAATTCCAGTTATACTTTATTGCAATTAATCTCAACGCAGTAGTTAAAACTATTCCAAGAATTGTTGCAACATAGATTTCTTCTGTAAAATACAAAAGTACTGAAAAAATTACAATTCCAATAAAACTAGCAGACAGATAGAATTCTTTTACAAACACGATAGGCGACTGATTGACAAATACATCTCTGAGAATTCCACCACCAACAGCAGTCAAAATACCTGCCAATAAAATGGCCAAAAAATTCAATCCAAAGATATTGTAGGCAAATGTTGCACCAATAATTGTGAAAACACCAAGACCAATTGCATCAAATTTCAAAAATAGATTCCAGTGTTTTTTTAATTTAGAATACAAAAAGAAGATTACAATTCCAGAAGCAACAGTAGCTATGACATATGCTGGATCAACAATAGAATTCGGAACCCTACCTAATACAACATCCCTTATGGTACCACCTGCAACTCCAGTAATTGTTGCAAGTAACAAAATTCCTACAACATCAAATTTTTTTTCAATTGCCTTAAATGCTCCAGTAATTGCAAAAGCTACAGTACCAAACAGATCTAAAACATAGATAAAAAATTCAGTAGTAAATGAAAATTCTGTCAACGAATAGAAAAATGGTAAACAGAGTAATTAAGATTAATTAAAAATAAGTATAAAATTAAGGTGAAAGAATAAAGTTGCTTAGCCGAATAAGGATGAGAGTCCTTCCATGGCTGCTTCTTCGTTTTTAGGTTCTTCTTTCTTTTCTTCTTTTGCTGGTGCATCTGCTGCTGGTGCGTCTGCGGCCGGTGCGGCTGCTGCAACTGCTACAGGTGCGGCTTTAACTGCCTCATTGATGTCAACATCAGCTAAGGCTGCAACTAGTGATTTAACTTGGGCTTCATTTACTTCAGCGCCAGATGCTTTAACAACTGAACTGAGGTTTGCCTCGTTAACTTCTTTATCTAGTTTATGAAGAAGTAAAGCAGCGTAAACATATTCCATTGTACCATGAATCTCTTGGGGCATAATATAAAACTATGGCGAAGTGACGCCTGAAAAATCTAATTTAGAATTTTTAGACTTCTACAAACAGCGTATAAAGTTCTCTTCAAGTTTGGATCGGTTAAAGTATCCTTTCTATTTTTCAAAACTCTTTTTGCTTCATCTCGTTCACTACCTGGAGGTAATGACAAAACTGTATTGATGAATTCAGGAATTGATTCACGAATCCAACCATCTAAGACTGCATAAATTTTTGGAGGAAGAATATCACATTTATCAACATCAAGGTCCAAAACATCTGCAAAATTTTCAGACTCTACTCTATAGACCAATGCTAAAACAACATTGTCAGGAGTTGGATGATTGAGGATTTCTCTAGATCTTTCACCAGTTTTACCTTGTGCAATCTTATTTTTGAGGCCAATTGGATTTACAATTACACCATTTACTCCCACTTTTCGGCCTTCAACGCCACTAACTACAGCGAAAATAAAGTCATTAAATTCACCATTTTTTCTAATTGAAAAGATATGAGTACCTTCTTTGAGTTTAGGTTTACTTCCAAACATGATTAAGATAAAAGATTGATTGTATTTAATGTAATCATTAATCGACAATACTTAATATCGGAAAGAGGCATGCTCATCGTTGGATAAAAATCAGATTTTAAAAGAATTCTCAGCAGATCCGGACAAATACTATAATGTTAAATTATTTCAAGAGCAAGGATTTGTCAGAAAATCATGTTCCAAATGTGGGAGATTTTTTTGGACTTTGGATGCAGACAGAACCCTTTGTCCTGATGATGGTACTGACACATATTCATTCATTGGAGAACCACCAACATCTAAGAGATTTGATTATACACAATCCTGGAAACAAGTTGAAGAATTTTTTGTAAAAAATAATCACACATCAGTTAGCAGATATCCTGTAGTTTGTAGATGGCGTGATGATTTGTATTTTACAATTGCATCAATTGTGGATTTTCAGAGAATCATGGGTTCAAAAGTTGTTTTTGAATTTCCTGCAAATCCATTGATAGTTCCACAAACATGTTTGAGATTCAAAGACTTGGAAAACGTAGGAGTTACTGGAAGACATTTTTCAAGCTTTTGTATGATTGGACAACATAGCGTTCCAGATAACAAAGGATATTGGAAAGACGAATGTGTTGATTTGGATTACAGGTTACTAACTGATCAATTTGGAATTAAAAAAGAAGAAGTTGTTTTTGTAGAAGATGTTTGGGCTGGCGGTGGTTCTTTTGGCCCATCTCTAGAATATTTTGTAAGAGGATTAGAATTAGGAAATGCAGTATTTACGGAATTCCAAGGTGAATTAGGGCAACATACAACATTAGACCAAAGAGTAATCGATATGGGAGCAGGACTAGAAAGATTTGCATGGATTACAATGGGTACGCCTACGGCATACGATTGTTGTTTTGGACCAATAAATGAAAAATTGTTTAATAAAATTGGAATAGATTCTGATTCAGAAATTTTACGAAAGTACTTTACTGAAATTGCAAAAGAAATTGATCATTATGATGATCTTAACGAAGTAAGACGTCTTGCAATAAAGAATGCAGGAATTTCAGATTCACAGTTAACAAAAATGATTACACCAATGGAGGGAATGTATCTAATTGCAGACCATTTACGAACATTGATTTTTGCAATTACAGATGGTGCACTACCAAGTAATGTTGGTGGAGGATATAATCTCAGAATGATGTTACGAAGAATAAATGCAACAGTTAGTAAATTAAATCTAAAACTAGACATTGATGATTTGATTGACACCCATATTGATTATCTAAAAGACACCTATCCTGAACTAAATGAAAAAAGAGAAGATGTCAAAGAAATTCTCAAGATAGAATCTGCTAGATATGAAGAATCAAAGGGGCAAATGAAGAAAAAAGCAGAGAAAATTCGTGAAAAAGGTACTCCAACAGTAGATGAACTCATTACATTTTACGAATCAGATGGAATTACTCCAGAATATCTAAAAGAAGTTGATGCAATTGCAGAAGTTCCATCATCATTTTATTCAAAATTATCAGATTTACATCAATCAGAAAAGAAAAAAGCAATTACAGAATTGCCATTAGAAAAACTACCAGAAACAGAGACTCTATTTTACAAAGATGATCCAATGGAATTTGAGGCTAAAGTTCTCAAAGTATTTGATGATCAAGTAGTATTAGACAAAACATCATTTTATGCTAGAGGTGGCGGTCAAGAACCAGACCATGGAAGTATTGCAGGATTTGAAGTAGTTGATGTTGACAAACATGCAGACATTATTGTTCACAAATTAAAGGGTGGAATTCCAAACGAAGGAGATATTGTTCAATGTAAAGTAGATGTTACAAGACGTTCTAACATTACAAAGAACCATACAAGTACTCACATCATCAACACATCAGCTAGAAGTGTTTTAGGTTCTTGGGTTTGGCAACACTCTGCATTCAAAGATGATGACCATGCAAGATTAGACATTACACATCATTCTTCACTTAATGATCAACAAGTAAAGCAAATTGAAGATGCAGCAAATAAAATGATCAAAGACAACTATCCAGTTAAAATTGAATACTTTGATAGAGGAACTGCAGAACAACAATACGGATTTAGAATTTATCAGGGTGGCGTCGTACCAGTTAAAGCAGTAAGAATCGTTTCTATTGAGGATAAAGACATTGAAGCTTGTGGTGGAACACATGTCAAAAAAACTGGAGATATTGAATTAATCAAAATTACAAAGACAAAGAGAATTCAAGACGGAGTTGTTCGTTTAGAGTTTGTATCAGGACCAAATGCATTTGATTATGTTAAAGAGCAAGAAGAAGAGTCAAAGAAAAAAGAGCAACAAGCAATTGCAAAACAACAATTAGAAAAACAAAGAGAAGAAAACAAAGACAAAGCAAGAGAAAAAATCCCAGTATTCATAGAGAAAATTCTAGCAGGAGAATCATTAGAATCTGAAGAGATTAACAGTAAAGGAAAGATTTGTTTTACATCAAGTGGAAATTATGATGATTATTTCCATCAGAATTTTGGAAAGAAACTTGTTGCCAAAGATGATACAGCAGCATTTTGTGGAATATTTGAGGCTGGTCCAACAATTCGGGTAATGATATTTGCAGGCCAGAAATCAGGCGTAAATGCAGGCGAAATTGCCAAAGAAATAGCCTCAATTTTAGGAGGTTCAGGTGGCGGTGATGCCAAATTTGCTCAAGGCGGAGGCAAAGACACATCTAAAAAAGACGAGGCAATACAAAAAGCAAAATCAATGATTTTAGGATAAATGAAAAATGGAAATTAACTGGAACCAAATTGAAACTAAATGGCGAGCCAAATGGGATGAGTCAAAAGACTTTGAAACAAATCCAAATGAGAAACCAAAAAAATTCATTACAGTTGCATATCCATATCCAAACTCACCACAACACATTGGACATGGAAGAACATACACACTAGCTGATGTACATTCAAGATTTTACCGAATGAGAGGATTCAATGTATTATTCCCAATGGGATTCCATTATACTGGTACTCCAGTTTTAGGAATGGCAAAAAGAATCCAATCACAAGAAAAAGAAATTCTTGATGGATTAAGAAACATCTACCATGTTCCAGAAGAAGACATCAAAACATTTGTAGAACCAATAAAGATTGCAGATTATTTCCATGAAGAAATCAAAGCTGGAATGATTGAAATGGGTTACTCTATTGATTGGAGAAGAGAATTTACTACAATTGTTCCAGGATATCAAAAATTTATTGAATGGCAGATTACAACACTAAAAGAAAATGGGAAAATCATTCAAGGTTCACATCCAGTAGGATGGTGTCCACGTGATCAAAATCCAGTATCACAACATGACACAATGGGAGATGTTGAGCCAAAAATTGATGACAAAAACCATCTTGTAAAATTCAAGTTTGAAGAATATATTTTTCCAGTAACAACACTTCGTCCTGAAACAATTTTTGGAATTACAAATCTTTGGGTTAATCCAAATACAACTTACAAAAAAATCAAAGCAGATGATGAAAAATGGATTGTCTCAGAAGAATGTGCAAAGAAAATAGAATTCTTTGGAAAAGAAATTACAATTGAAGGAGATATTGCAGGAACTGAAATTATTGGAAAGTATGCAACAGCATTACACAACAATCAAGAGATTCCAATTTTAGAAGCAGAATTTGTAGAGCCTGCCATTGGAACTGGTCTAGTCATGTCAGTTCCAGCCCACGCACCAAAAGATTACCAAGCATTAATGGATCTCAAGGCTAAAAATCACGAATTAGCCTCAAAAATTGAGCCTATTCCAATCATTTCTACTGAAGGGTATGGAGAAATTCCGGCAAAAGAGATTT
>REGF01000039.1 GCA_003702465.1 Candidatus Nitrosomarinus sp.
CTCTTCAGGATCTTCGGCTTTGATTACTTGACAAACACCATTTACAGATTCAGTTCCAGGTCCACAGTTTACAACTTGTTCAACAACTGGTTCTGGTTCAGGTACTGGTTCTGGTTCTGGTTCAGGTACTGGTTCTGTTTGAACAGGTGCTGGTTCTGGTTCAGGTACTGGTTCTGTTTGAACAGGTGCTGGTGATGATGCTGGTGCAAGATCAGATGTAATGAAATCAAATGTTCCAGTAATTTTTTGTGCTCCATATTGTGCACGAATCTCAAATTCACCGCTAGAATTCATTGTACCTCCGGCTTTTACAGTTGCAGAATAAAATCCATCTGAATCAGGCATTACTTGTTGAACAGTTACAATATTTCCATCAGGACTTACAATCATCAAAACTACAGGTTGTTCAAATTCTGCTAAAGTCTTTACCAATCCGGTAATTTCAATAGTGCTTCCAGTAGTATAACTTGAAGAATCAGTATTTACAGATAATGGAAGTACAGATTGCGCATTTGCTGCACCAGTTAGACCAAAAGATAGAATTGATATAGATAATAATGTAAATGCTAAGAATCCAGATAACTTCATTTTCAACTTAAATCGAGCCTCAGAGTATTTATGTTTTCAATCGAATTAAAATTGACTAATTTATGGTCTAAATTCCATTTTTTTGACAAGATATTAGATGACGTTGAAAAATTAGTAAATTAGATTTACTATCAAATGTTCAGTTTGTTGAAAAACCTGTAATACAAGATAAAGATGGTAAATACAATGGAAATATTTGCTCAAAGAACTAAAGTTTTACAAATTTCACTAGTTGCAATATTTTCTGCATTTGTAGTAGAATTAATTTTTGGTTTAATTTCTAACAGTCTAGCCCTAATTACAGATAGTATTCATGCATTATTAGATGCCGTAGTAACACTGGTTTTACTGTTAGCTGCAAGATGGGCAATAAAACCACCAGATGCAGAGCATACTTACGGACATGGAAAAATTGAATCTCTTGGAGGATTAATTGGAGGAATAGCAATTTTTCTAATTGCTTGTTTTTTCATCTATGAATCAATTAACAGATTACAAAGTCCACCACCAAGTGTTTTACCAGGATTATTTGCAATAATAGGAGGACTCTATACAATTGGAATTGATTTTTTCAGAATAATACTTCTTAGAAAGAGCATCAAAGCAATTGGAGGAACAACTCTCAAAGCAGATTTCTATCATGCATTTATGGACCTAGGTTCCACAATGGTTGCAATAATTGGAATTGTTTTAGTAACATATGGAGTTTATTTTGGAGATTTTGTTGCAGCCTTAATCCTAGGAGGATTATTAGCAGTACTCAGCATAAAATTGATTCACAAAACAGCTCTAGATTTGACAGATGTAATATCACCTGAACTTGTAAAAAATGTTCGAGAAATTACAAATTCAACAAACGGAGTAGTAGATACAGGATCAGTTCTCATGAGAAGATCAGGAGACATAATTTTTGCAGACATAACAATTTCATTAAGAGGAGATACGAGTTTTGAGAAAGCTCATGAAATTAGTGACAGTGTTGAAAGTAATATTAAAAATCAAATTTCAAATGCCAAAATTACAATTCATTTTGAACCTAATTGGAAAGATGTTCCACTAGATGGGAAAATTTTTGAAATTGCAAAAAGTGTGAAAGGTGTTAAAGAAGTTCACAACGTCAATACAAACAAAACAAAAGGAAAGACATATTGTAATTTGCATGTAATGGTAGACAAAGAAAGTGATTTATTATCAGCACATAAAATATCAGAAATTATAGAAGAAAAAATTCAGAATGAAATACCAGAAATCACACATGCAACTATTCATCTTGAACCGTTTATCACAGTTCCAAAAAGTATCAATGTAGAAGACATTGCAACAGAAGAAAAAATTAAAAAAATTGTTGAAAATTATCCTGAAGTAAAAAAAGTAGGTAGAATTGTATCATTAAAGTTTGAAAATATTTTCAAAATAGATATTGATTGTTCATTTGATAAAAAATTATCAATAGAAAAAGTTCATGATCTAACTTCAGAAATAGAGCATGCAATTAGATTAGAAATTAAAAATTCAGTGATCACTATTCATCCTGAACCAGATGAATAATAAATTCAAATTAATTTGTAAAATTTTGTATCTTTTTTAATCCAATATCAGTAAGGGTGAAATTGCCTTGAGTATTTTTTTCAACAAATTTTTGTTCTTGAATAAATTCACTTAATTTTTTAGAATATTCTTTGCTCCAACCTAAGGAATTGGATATGGTTAATGCTGAAACCGAACGATTTGAGCCTAATTCTTTGCGGATATGAGTTAATACAATTCCCAAATCTACTTCAAATCGTTGTTTTGAAATTCTTCTCCATCTGGAGATCAATCCTCGATTTGGTCCAAAAACCCAAACTAATCCAAAAATAAGTCCAGATATCGAAGCCATTGAACCAGATATTGACACATCAGCTAAAATTGCAAATAGATAACCAATTACAGCACTTATTATTCCAAGGGATACTGAAAGAACTAACATTCGGGACAAACGATCTGTTAGTAAAAATGCTGCAGATGCAGGAACAATGAAAAATGCAATTACTAGAATTGCACCAACTGATTCAAAAGCAACAACTGCAGTTGTAGCTACCATAATCATTAACAGATAATGAACTAGCAGAGGCATCAATCCCATACCCAATGCCAACGACTTGTCAAAAGTACTAATTTTTAGCTCTTTGTAAAGAATCCCAATAAATGAAACATTTGCAATTGCCAAAATACCAAGAACCCACATAGACTTTGAACCAATATTCAATTCATCAAGATACAATGCATCAAATGGTGCAAACTCTATTGAACCATAAAGAACATGTTGTGCATCAATATGGACATTACCAGCTTGTGTCACAAGAATTACTCCAATTGCAAACAAGAACGGAAAAACAATTCCAATTGAACTATCTTTTTTTAATTTACCAGAACGATACAACAATTCAACTAAAGATACTGTAAGAATTCCAGATAACACACCACCTACAATTACTGGAATAGGTTCTCTTCCCCCTACAGCAAATACAGCAATTACTATTCCTAACAAGACAGCATGGCTGATGGCATCAGACATCATTGCCATTTGTCTTAATACCAAAAATACACCAATTGAAGCACAATTCGCTGCAACTAAAACAGCAATGCCAATTATTGTTAAATCACTAGAAATTTCCATGATTCTCCTTTTCGTTATCTGAGATAGTTTTGATGTTGTCTAAAGAAATTTGAGATTTTCTTTGATTACGAAGATACTTGAAAAGATAACCTTGTTTTGGTGAAAAGATCAAGGAAATTCCCAAAATAGCTGTAATTGTAATTACAATTACTGGGCCAGTAGACATTCCTTCTGTTGTGCTACTTATCATAGAACCAATAATTCCACTTAAACCTCCAAAAATGGCAGATAAAATAATCATATTTTTGAGATTAGAAGTCCATTGCCTTGCTGCAGCTGCAGGAGCAATTAGCATAGAAACCATTAGAACTACACCAACAGTATGTAAGCCAATTACAACAGCTACAACGATAACTGATGTTAATAATGCATTAAGATATTTGATTGGAAATCCCAGACTTTGACTAAATGAACTATCAAAGGTCATAATCTTGAATTCTTTATAGAATAAAATTAAAACAACAAAGCAGAATGCTGCCAAAATTCCTAGATTTATGACATCAGATTCTATTAATGCAGCTGCTTGACCAAACAGAAATCGATCTAATCCTCCTTGACTAGAACCTCCAATACTTTGCAAAAAAGTTAGTAAAACAATTCCCAATCCAAAAAAGACTGAGAGTGTAATTCCTAATGCAGCATCTTGTTTAATTTTAGTAGTATTTGTGATTGCAAGCGTAACTATTCCTCCAAACCATGCAAAGATTGCAGCACCTAACATTAACAATAATGAGTCTTTTACTCCAGCAAACAGGTAAGCAAAGCCAATTCCAGGCAAAGCGGCATGAGCAATAGCATCTCCAAACAAACTTTGCTTTCTTAATACAGTAAAACATCCTAAAGCACCACTTGTAATTCCCAAAATAGCTGAACCAAGAGCAACATATCTTAGTGTATAATCAGTAAAAATTCCTAGAAAAACAGATAAGATTTCTTCAAGAGCCATTTAACATCACATTCATTAACTAAATAGACATACGTTGTTTTTCTTGATACGTTCTATCCAGATTTTCTTTTGTAAAAACTTCTTTTATTGGTCCATGAGTAATTAAATTTCTATTAACCATTACAACCCAATCAAAGTATTTATCAACAGTCTGAAGTTCATGATGAACCATAACAATTGTTTTTCCTTCTTTTCTTAAATTTTCAAGAATTGAGAGAATTGTTTTTTCTGTAATGACATCCACTCCGTTTAAGGGTTCATCCATTAAGTAAATCTGAGCATCTTGTGCTAAAGCCCTAGCAAGAAAAACTCTTTGCTGCTGTCCTCCCGATAATTGTCCAATCTGTCTGTCTTGATAATCAGACAATCCCACTTTATCTAAACATTCTCTAGCTATATCTCGTGTTTTAGAATTAGGGCGACGGAACCATCCAAGTTTTCCATACAAACCCATTTCGACAACATCTAATGCATCTGTAGGAAAATCCCAATCAACAGAACCACGTTGAGGAACATATGCAACTTTATCTCGATTCTTAGAATATGGTTTTCCAAATACACTCACTTTACCAGCAGTAATTGGAACTAATCCCATTACAGCCTTAATCAAAGTAGACTTTCCTGCCCCATTTGGACCAACAATTGCAATCATCTTTGCTTTAGGGAAATTGAGATCGATATTCCAAAGTGCAGGTTCAGTTTTGTATGTAACTGAAAGATTCTGAATTAATACAGAATATTCATTTTCTGAACTAGAATTTTTCTTACTTGACTTTTGGTCCATTATTTCAAGGCCTCAACTATTGTATTGACGTTATGAGTAAATGCTCCAACATAGGTTCCTTCAGGTGTTCCTTTTTCCCCTATTGCATCAGAAAATAATTCTCCGCCAATAACAATATCATGGCCCCTAGATTGAACAGCGGCCTCAAGAGCTTCAATTGTTGCTGGAGAAATAGAAGTTTCTACAAACAAAGCTTTGATTTTTCGTTTAGAAATTTCATCAGCCAAATTTTGGATTTCTCTAATTCCAGCTTCACTATCAGTACTCCACCCTTGAATAGATAATTCTTCAAAACCATATGTATGACCAAAATATTGGAATGCATCATGGGCCGTTACAAGAACTCTTTGGTCTTGAGGAATTGAATTTATTTTATTCAAATTATTTGAATTAAGTTTCTTTAACTGATTCAAATATTCTGATAGATTTTTATCATATTTTTCAGAGTTTTTAGGATCATATTCTTTTAATCCAGTTGCTACAACTTTTGCAGCTTCAGACCAAAGATCAACATCCCACCAAATATGAGGATCAAAATTTCCATTATTATCTAAAATTAATAATGATTCCAAAGGAATGTTTTCAGACACTGCCAAAACAGTAGTTCCTTCTTTTCCAATTTTAACAAAAATATCACCCATTTTTCCTTCCAAATCCAATCCATTGTAAAAAATAATATCAGCATTCTGTAGTTCTTTGACATCACTTGCACTAGGTCTATACAAATGAGGATCTACACCAGGACCCATTAATCCAGTGACAGAAACATGTTCACCACCAATATTTTCCACTAAATCTGTAATCACATTAGTTGTCGTTGTGACAGAAATTTTTGCAGAAAAACTATCAGAACTTTCAAAATCATTAATTTTTACATCATCATTGTTTTGAACAAGTACGACAGAAATTCCAATTATAATTGCCACAGCAACAATAGATGCTGCTAAAATAGGTTTTTTCATGTCAATATAAAATACTCACGGTCAGGATTATTTAAATTTAGCATGAGCTAACTTTTTTAGCCCAATCTAATTTATTGATAAAAATCAAAAATTAGGTTTAAAACAAAGAAAACAAAATAAAATTTGTGCAAAAAGGAGTATTACTAATTGTTATTTTTGGAATTTTAATTGTTGCAGGTCTTGCAACATCCGTACTTGAAAATCAAACCACGTTAGAAGGAATTATTCAAGGTAATGGAAGAGTTAGTACCTCAGAGATTGTTACAATTTCAGTTGATTTTGATAAAGATGAAACACCAGTAGGAATTTTTGCAGTACAGATAATGGAATTCAAGAAAAACACATTTTCAGCAAAAATTTTGGATCCTTCAGGAATTGAAATAATTTCAGAAAAAATTAACGAAGATACACTTGAGCAAGAATTCAGAGTATTAGATTCTGGAAATTATGAATTAATTATTCAAAGTTCAGATGATAAGGGAAGTTATGTAGCAGGTGCAATTGGTCCACTTCCAAATACAGACAACAAATTCATTTTTTCAACAATATCAACAATTTGTATTATTTTAGGGATGATAGGATTAGTAATTATTGCAATTTATGAAATTAGAAATAAGAGAAGATCAGTTTAGATAACTATCCATTTTTTCCAAACCATTTATGGCACCATCAAAAGTATCATTATTTTCTAGTAAGGAACTAAGTTTTTCATTATTTGCTGAAATGAAATATTTTTGATTTTCACTAGTTTTAAAAATAAATTCACACTCTATTAGATAATCTAATCTTTGTAAAATATCAGATTCAGACATTGAGAATTCTTCAGATAAAATAGAACACTCTTTCTTTCCATCTT
The DNA here is from genome assembly GCA_003702465.1 of Candidatus Nitrosomarinus sp. Taxonomy (GTDB): domain Archaea; phylum Thermoproteota; class Nitrososphaeria; order Nitrososphaerales; family Nitrosopumilaceae; genus Nitrosopumilus. Next base: position 6,796 of record REGF01000039.1, read on the forward strand.
CTAATTTTGCCAAAATTTCAGATGTAATTGGATCAAACATACAATCAATGATTTTTTCTCGATCAAAGGTTTCATCCATAAAAATAGTTGAAAAATTAGAACGTAATAACTTTTTGAAAAAGTCAATAGAATAATTAAGAAATAAGGATATCTCAAATTATGCAAAAACTCTGTAGGAATGATCCATCAGGTAAAGGTGAACACTGCTATTGCATAGATATTGATTCACAAAGAGGAGTCAAAAAATGCTGTAAATGCAATGAATGGAATGTTCAAGGTAATGATTGGACTAGTGATGAAGACTTTAGATAATTTCAAGCAAAAATGTAGTTAAAACAAGCCCACTTTCCAGTGGAGATCTCTGAAAAAAGGAGTAATTTCAACAAAATGATTGACGCCTAGCAATGGTTTTTATCGGGGTTTCTTAGAATTTTGGAATACTTGAGTAGCCAAGAATATAGACACATTGTAAGAATAATTGGAAACGATATTCCAGGAGAAAGAAAACTTCTCGTAGGTTTAACCCAAATTAAAGGCATAGGCCATAATTTTGCAACAGCTATTGCAACTACATTAAAAATCGATACAAATTCCAACATAGGTAATCTAACAGATGCAAATGTTCAAGAAATTGAAAAATTAATTACAAATCCAAGTGCAGCAAATTTTCCATCATGGTTCCTCAACAGACAAAGAGATATTGAAACTGGAAAAGATATGCACTTGTTAACATCAGACATTCCATTTACTTTAAGAAATGATATTGAAAGAGAAAGAATCACTGCCAGTTGGAGAGGTTATCGTCACCTAAGTGGTCTAAAAGTTAGAGGACAAAGAACTAGAACATCTGGTAGAAAAGGTGGAGCAGTAGGAGTAGCAAAAGGTGGAATGGCTGCACCAGTAAAGAAAGCATCTGCTCCAGCAGCTCCAACAGCAGCAGCTCAGCAGCACCAGCAGCTGCAACAGAAACTCCAGCAGCAGCTCCAGAGGAGAAAAAAGAATAGGTGTTTTGAATGGGAGATCCAAAATATCCACGTAAAGTATGGCGTAAACCAAAACGACCTCTTAATTATGAATTGAAAATGGATGAGTTACAAACTCTCGGTACATTTGGATTAAGAACTAAAAGAGAATTATGGAAAGCACATACAGAATTATCACGTGTAAGACAACAAGCAAGATCATTACTTGCATTAACACAAAAAGTTAGAGAAGAAAAAGAACCAATATTACTAAAATCATTATCTAGAATTGGATTGATTTCAGATAATGCAACATTAGATGATGTACTTAATCTTAAACCAACTGATTTACTTGCAAGAAGATTGCAAACAATTGTTACAAAGAAATTTGGATTTAAAACACCATATCAAGCAAGACAAGCTGTGATTCATGGTCATATAATGGTTGGAGATAGAAAAGTTGACATCCCATCATATACAGTAACAGTTGCAGAAGAAGACAGTGTTCAATTTAGTCCTGAATCTAAAATCCCAGAAATGTTAGAAAAATCAAAGGCTGAAACACCAAAAGTAGAAGAACCTGCTGAAGGTGAAGAAACAACTCCTGCTGAAGCAACTCCTGCTGAAGCAACTCCTGCTGAAGCAACTCCTGCTGAAGCAACTCCTGCTGAAGCAACTCCTGCTGAAGATAGTCCTAAAACAGACTAATCATTACATCATTATCAGTAAATACCCCTAATTATCAGATAAAATAACATGTGTTCAATTATTGGTTATTCTGGAAATGAAATAGCTGCTCCAATTATCGTCAAAGGGCTAAAAAGAATGGAGTATAGGGGATACGACAGTGTAGGAGTAGCAACAGAGTCAGATAATGCAATTGAATTAAAAAAAGGGATTGGAAAAGTTAGCGAAGTAAATTCTAAAGTGGAATTAGACAAATTACCAGGAAAAATTGGAATTGGTCATACAAGATGGGCAACACATGGAAAAGTAACAGATCTAAATGCACATCCACATCCAAGTAATTCTGGAAAAATTGCAATTGTACATAATGGAATAATAGAAAATTTTGAAGAATTAAAAAAGCAATTAGAAGAAGAGGGATATAATTTCAAAAGTGAAACAGATAGTGAGATAATTGCAAACTTGTTGCAAAAAAACTATGAAGATACAAAGAATGTAAAAGAAACAATCATGAAAACAGTTTCAGTAATCAAAGGGCATTATGCATTTGTTGCAATGTTTGAAAATGGTCAAATAGCAGCAGCAAGATTCCATGAGCCATTAATTGTGGGTGTAGGACAAGAAAATATCTTCTTATCAAGTGATGTTTTAGGTTTCATCGAATATACAGATAATGCAATTTACATTTAAAGTGGAAATTTCATTATTTTAGAAAATA
>REGF01000040.1 GCA_003702465.1 Candidatus Nitrosomarinus sp.
GGATTCTTTTTAGAAAATATTAATCCTGACACAAAAATTGAAAGTGGAATTTTTGATAGTGGACCTCAAGTAATCGAATCCCTTTTTGCAAATTCTGTTGATGTTGCATATGTTGGACCTGGACCAGCAATTAATGGATTCTTAAATTCTGAAAATAAAAATATCCAAATTTTATCTGGAGCTGCAAGTGGAGGTGCAAGCTTTATTGTACATCCTAATTCTGAAATAAATTCTGCATCTGATTTTAAAGGAAAAAAAATTGCTGCACCACAAATTGGTAATACTCAAGATGTTTCTTTACGTCATTATTTATCTGAAAATAATTTGAAACCAGCTGAAAAAGGAGGTTCTGTAATTGTTTATAATATTTCTAATCCTGACATTTACACATTATTTGTTAAGGGTGAAATTGATGGTGCATGGGTTGCAGAACCATGGGCAACAATTTTGGAAACTGAGCTAGGAGGAAATAGATTATTTTTTGAAGAAGATTTGTGGCCAAATAAACAATTTGCATCTGTGTTGTTAATTGTAAATTCTAATTATGCTGAAAAAAATCCTGAAATAATTTCAAACTTTCTTTTATCTCATCATAAAACTGTAAATTGGATTAATGAAAATCCTCTTGAAACAAGAAATATTTTTAATACTTTTTTAAAATCCCATTTAGGACAATCATTATCTAATGAGGTTGTTGACCTTTCTTTATCTAATCTTGAAATAACATCAGATCCTGTGAGTGATTCTGTCTATTCTTTTGCAGAAAAAGCTGATGCCTTGGGGTATTTGGGAAGAAATGGATATGATTTATCTGAAATTTTTTACACCATTGATTCAAATTCTAACGTTGGAGAGGGAACATAGATGACCAAATTAGAGGCTAAAAACATTGTAAAATATTTCAGTCATGATTCTCATAATCTTAAGGCACTTGGTGGTGTGAATTTAAAAATTGAATCTGGTGATTTTGTATGTTTAGTAGGTCCTTCAGGATGTGGAAAATCCACCTTTTTACGTATTGTTGCAGGTTTGGAAAAACCTGATGATGGTCAAATAATATTTGATGGTCGTCCTGTTAGTGAAACTGGACCTGAAAGAATCATGGTTTTCCAAGAGGGTGCATTATTTCCCTGGTTAAAGGTTCAAGATAATGTTGAATTTGGATTAAAGATGGCTGGAATTTCTAAAGAGGAACGTGCAAAGATTTCTCATAGATATCTTGACATGATGCAATTAACAAAGTTTGCAGATTCTTATACTTACCAACTTTCAACAGGAATGAAACAACGTGTTGCCATTGCTAGAGCTCTTGTAATGGATCCTGATGTTTTGTTAATGGATGAACCTTTTGCAGCTCTTGATGCTCAAACTAGAGATTTGTTATTAGTTGAAATGCAATTGATTTGGGAAAAAACAAAAAAAACTATTTTGTTTGTTACCCATAATGTTGCAGAAGCAGCTGTACTTGGAACTAAAGTTGCAGTATTCAGTAATAGACCTTCAACAATTAAAAAAGAATTTACTAATGATTTTCCAAGACCTAGAACTCCTGAAGATGAATCATTGGCACAATTTCAACATGATATCTTACTAGAACTACGACCCGAGGTAAAGAAAAACATAGAGTGATAGTTATGGCAAAAAATTACACTCCTCATAGAATTGGGTTTTATATTGGAATTATTTTAGTTTGGCAAATCATTGCAATGGCTGGAGTTTGGCCTGATAATATTTTCCCATCTCCTTATGAAGTTGCAGAAGATTTGTTTTATGGTGGTGCTGATGGCAGTTTGTTTTACGGTATTGCAACAAGTATGTGGCGATTGGCCATTGGGTTAGCAATTGCAATTGCTGGCGGTATTGTTTTAGGAATCTTTATGGCAAGAATTGAAGTAGTTAACCAAACAGTAGGCTCGTTAGTTTTAGGATTGCAATCTATTCCTTCAATTGCCTGGGTTCCTTTAGGTATACTTTGGTTTGGCTTAACTGATGGTGGAATAATTTTTGTTACCGCAATTGGTGCAATTTTTGCTGTTACAATCAATACGTATACTGGAGTTAAGAATATTGATCCTCATTTTATTGAGGCTGCCAGAAATATGGGTGCAAAAGGAACTCAATTAATTACTTCTGTACTAATTCCTGCTGCTTTTCCATACATGATTTCTGGATTCAAACAAGGATGGGCCTTTGCATGGAGGGGAGTAATAGGAGCTGAAATCTTGTTCTCCTTTTTGGGATTGGGATTCTTACTTAATGCTGGACGTTCCCTAAATGATGTATCTCAAGTAATTGGAATTATGGTTGTGATAATGTTGATTGGTTTGATTATTGATGGCGTTATTTTCAAGAGATTAGAAACTAAAGTTATGTCTCGTTGGGGATTAAGATAAATTTTATTTTTTAATTTTTAATGAAACTAAAAATGCACCAATGATTATGATGATTGCAAAATACATCACTGCTACATAATCAAACATGAATGCAATACTTCCTGCAATTACAGGTCCAATTACTGTTGAAATTGATAATGTAGAGCTAAATATTCCAGTTGATGTTGAACGTGGATTATTTTCCATTAGATGAAAGTTTCCTCCAATAAACAAAAATGCCCATGTTGCACCAACTAGTGACATAAATGGCATTGCCATCCACCATTCAGTGACAAATGATAATCCTATGAAGACAAAAGTTGTACTTCCAACACCTATTTTGAATTTTGTAACATTTGAAAGATGAATTTTACTTGCCATCACATTCATCAAGATAAATGCTGTCAGTGTATTGGCAACATATACTACAGAAATATGATATAGATCCCCTCCCCATCTTTCAACAATCATAATTGGAAGAATTGTCCATACTGCTGCAGCTCCAATATGTCTTAGTAATAATGATAAAAATAGAAATTTATTTTTTAAAATAACTAATTTTGTTGTTCCTGGTTCTATCTCTTTTTTCTGTACCGGATTTGGTAGTTTAATTGTGAAAATTAAACCAATTACAAATGATGCTGCACTGATTAAGAATATTAATTGAAGATCACTTGCTATTCCTGCTGCAGCTATTCCTGCTAACCATCCTAATGCATGAAATGAAATTACTGTAGCTGCTCTTTTTTTATCTATATTTGCTTCATACGTATATGCAATCATAGCTGGAATCATAATCCCACTTGCTATTCCTGCAGCAATTCTGACTAGGAAAAGTAATGTAAGATCATCTGCAAAATAATGTAATCCAAATGCTATGGCACATCCAATAAAACCAATTCTGATAAATTTGAGTCTAGTTCCTTTTTTGTCAGAATACCTGCCAAAATAAATTTCTGATAAAATTTGTGCAAAACTAAATGATGCTATCAATAACCCAATTTCAAAAATGGAATCTGTAACTCCTTTACCAATGATTGGCATGAACACAAAGACAATGGAAATCCCTGCATGTTGAAAAAATGTAGAAATACGAACTAAGTTGTTAACTTGTAACTTTGACATAAATATACTATAATTCACTTTGACCTAATTTCAACATACGTGTACATTTTAGACTATTTTCAATTTATTTCTGAAAAGAGTTAAACTGTCCATGTATTTTTAAAAATTATTGACTGAAAAGGAATCTTTCTTAGATGCATTAAAAAATAGAATTTTACTTTTTGATGGAGCAATGGGAACTGAAATACAAAAATACGATCCTACTCCTGAAGATTTTCCAAATAATCAAGATGGGTTTAATGATGGTTTAGTAGTAACTCACCCTGAATGGATAAAACAAATCCATAGAAATTATTTAGATGCTGGTGCTGATTGTATTGAAACCAATTCTTTTGGTTCTAACAAAATAAAGTTAGATGAATATGGTTTTGGTGATCAAACAGTTGATTTTAATAAAAAAATTGCATTGTTGGCATCTGAAGTTTGTGCTGAATATTCTGATACAACTAGATTTGTAATTGGTTCGATGGGCCCAAGTGGATATTTACCAAGTTCTGATGATCCTGATTTAGGTCAAAAACCTCTTGATGAAATCCGTGAAGCTTTTGAATTACAAGCTGAAGGATTAATTCTTGGTGGTGTGGATGCACTGTTAATTGAAACAAGTCAGGATATTTTGGAAGTCAAATTAGTAATTGAGGCATGTCATAATGCAATGACGAAAACTGGAAAAAAAGTTGCAATTATTTCTAATACTACTCTAGATCAATATGGAAAAATGTTACTTGGTACTAACATTCAATCTGCATATACCACTGTTTCAGATATGGGAATTGATGTTTTTGGATTAAATTGTTCTACTGGACCAATTGAAATGAATCCTAGTGTTCAATGGTTAGATGAGCAAAAAGAACATAATCTTTTGGTAGTTCCAAATGCTGGAATGCCTGAAAATGATGGTGGAAAAGCTGTATACAAAATGACTCCTGAAAAAATGGCAGATGCATTAGGTGACTTTCTTGAACAATATGACAAGGTTAGAATAATTGGTGGATGTTGTGGCACAAATCCCAAACACATTGAATCTTTACGAAAAATTATTGACGAAAAAGCCAGTTCTATCAAGGGTTAAGTATTTAGAAAAACTGATGTGATTTTATAGTATGACTGTTCCGAGAGTAAGTTCTGCATTAAAAGCAGTTGATCTAAAACAAATTCCTGCACCTCTAATAATTGGTGAACGTATAAACACTCAAGGTTCTAGAAAAGCCAAAAAATTAGTTCTTGCTGATGATTTTGATGGTTTAGTTGATTTAGCACGAATTCAAGCTGAAGATGGTGCACACTGTTTAGATGTGTGTGTTGCTACTACTGAACGCTCCAATGAACGTGAATTTATGTTAACTTTGGTTAAAAAATTAAGTTTAGAAATTGATGCTCCTTTAGTAATTGATTCTACTGATCCTGATGTAATTTCATCCTCTGTTGAACAAATTCCTGGTAGACCTATTATCAATTCCATAAACTTAGAAGGCGATGGAAGTAGATTTGAAAAATTAGCTCCTGTAATGGCAAAATATGGGTTGCCTGCAATAGCTTTGTGTATTGGTCCAAATGGAATGGCAAAAACACCTCAACAAAAAGTTGACACTGCAGAATTACTTTATGAAACTGGAAAGAATTATGGACTAAAAATTGAACAATTTATTTTTGATGTTCTTACATTTACTTTAGCAACTGGTGAAGATGAATTTTTAGACGCTGGTAAAAATACTTTAGAAGGAATCCGTCTTGTAAAAGAAAAATTTCCAAATTGTTTTACTACTTTAGGATTGAGTAACATTAGTTTTGGATTAATGCCTTATGCTAGAAAAATTGTTAATTCTGTATTTTTACACCATGCAGTTAAGGTGGGATTGGATTCTGCAATAGTTAATGCCAAAGAAATTATCCCGTATGGTGAGATTGATCCTAAAGAAAAAAAACTTGCTGAAGATTTAATTTTTAATACACATCAGGATGCCTTATCTGAATTAATCTCTTATTTTGAAAAAGCTGGACCTGCAACTACTGATAATGTCAAAAAAGTTGATGTTGATCCTTCCTGGCCTCCTGGAAAACGAGCAAATTTTAGAATTGTAAATAGACTCAAAGATGGAATTCAAAATGATGTCGTTTGTGCAATTGCTGATAAACTTGGTAAAACTGATTTAATTCAAAATAATGATGGAATTTTGAGCCTAGATTTACCTCAGGACGTAACTCATGATGGAGCTATTAAGACTCTAAATGAAGATTTACTCCCTGCTATGAAAGAAGTTGGAGATAAGTTTGGAGCAGGAGAATTAATTCTTCCATTTGTTTTAAAATCTGCTGAATGTATGAAAGCCTCTGTTGGTGAACTTGAAAAATATCTTGTTAAAGAAGAGGGTACCAGTAAAGGTAAACTTGTTTTAGGAACTGTTTATGGTGATGTTCATGATATTGGAAAAAATCTTGTAAAAACAATTTTTCAAAATAATGGATATTCTGTATATGATTTAGGTAAACAAGTTCCACTTCAGAAATTTTTAGAAAAAATTGATGAAGTAAAACCTGACGCCATTGGTTTATCTGCATTACTAGTTTCAACATCTAAACAAATGCAATTTTTTGTCGAACATGCAAGAAAAAACAATATGACTGTTCCAATTCTTTGTGGTGGAGCTGCAATTAACAGTAATTACATTAATCGCATTGCTAAAGAAGGTGGAATTTATGATCCTGGTGTATTTTATTGTAATACTATGTTTGAAGGTTTGAAAACTATGGATGCTTTAGTTTCTGATGATAAGCCAAAACTTTTAGAAGAATGGAAAACAAAATTAGAAAATTGGAAAGAAAAATCAAATGCTGATATTGATCCTTCTACTCTTCCAAGAAGTAATGTTCAACCTGTAACTCCTCCTACTCCAAAAATTATTGGAGAACCAATCCGTTTGAAATTAGACCAAATCAATATGGCAGAAGTTTGGACTATGATTGATAAAAAATCTTTATTCAAATTATCTTGGGGATTGCGTGGTAAAGCAGGTTCTGAATCTGAAGAAGAACATGAGCAATTACTCACTGAATGGAAAATGAAATTACTACGTGAAAAATTAATTGAGCCTGAAATTGTTTATGGATATTTCAAATGTCATAATAATGGACAGAAATTACTAGTTGAAAATCCCTTAGGTGATGATGTTGAATTTGATTTCCCACGCTCCACCCGTCCAGAACATTTGTGTTTGACTGATTATTTTGGTGAAAATGATATTGTTGCATTCCAATCTGTTACTGTTGGAACAAAAGTTGCTGACGTTCTTGAAAAATGGAATGAAGAGGATAAGTATTCTGATGCATACTACCTTCATGGATTGGCTGTAGAATTAGCAGAAGCGTTGGCACAATGGGTTAACCAAAAAATAAAATCTGAATTACAATTGGAGAAAGGTGGTTTAAGATATAGTTGGGGATTTCCTAGTTGTCCTGATGTTTCACAACATCATTTAGTTTGGAAACTTTTGCAACCTGAAAAATCTGGAATGAATGTTACTGAATCTGGTCAAATAATACCTGAACAATCTACTGCAGCCATTGTAATTCATCACCCTGATGCACAATATTTTGTAATTTAATTACCAGTTTTTTTCTAAATAATCTTTTAATCCGTTAAAATCATTTGGTGATGTAATGAGAATATCTTTTGTTATTTTGTATGTTTCATTCACTAGTTTATGAAATTCTTTGTTATATTCTTCTAAATTCAATCCCAAAAAATCTGCAGATTTTTGATTTTTTTCAGATGGAAATAAGATTATTGGAATAATTGAAAATTGTTTTAAATTATCTGCAAGATTTTGAACTTGTTGAATATTTTGAATCACTTGAGTCATGAATCCTTTTGGATTTGCTTTAATTTTTTTTCCAATCTTTGAGAAATTAGGATTATTTGATATTGAAAGATACAAATCAATTTTTGATTCATATTTTTTTTTCAAATTTGATACTACTGAACTAGGAATTAAGCCTAAATCATCAGTTTTTGATTGTGATGGGTCTCCCATTAGAATCAAAATTCCCTCAATATTTGTAGCAATACACGTTTCTACAAATTTTTCAATTTCTTCTTCTTTTTTATCTCTGACTCTTAGACTTACTGTAATTGGATGATCTGGAATCTCTTTTTTCAAAATTTTTCCTATTTCTAATGGTGATACTCTTTCATGACCTAACACATTTTCAGTTAAATGAATTGCGTCACATTTTTTTGATATTTTTTTAATTTTTTCTACAAACTTTTCAATAGACTCATTCTTGTTAATATCTGGTAAAATTTTAGGTGGATTTGCTTCATATCTAATTGTCATATTGTCATTTTTTCTATACTTGGTTAAAACCTTTGAATACTAAAACCCCTGTGGAATTATAGGAAAACATAATGAAATTTGACAATTTGAAATCTATTTTATCTTCTCCTATTATTCCTGAAATAAAATCCAATTTGGATTACAAACCAGCATCTGTTTTAATTGTAATTTATGGTGATAATCCTACAATCATAATGACTGAGAAACCAAAAAGTATGAAATTTCATGCAGGTGAAATCTCGTTTCCAGGTGGAAAGTTTGATTCATCTGATTCAGATCTTTTAGATACCGCATTACGAGAAACAAGTGAAGAAATTGGATTGAATGTTTCAAAAAATGATGTTATTGGTCAATTAACTCCTGTTCAAACCTTGACTACTGGATTTCTTATTTTACCATTTGTAACTATGTTAGAACAAATTCCTCCTTTAATTACAAATTCTGAAGTTGAGAAAATTCTCCATATTCCTTTAAGCCCTTTTCTCCAAACTGTTGCAAAAGACACCGATCCCAGTCATAATTTGATGGATGAAATGTATACCTTTGAGTATCAAAATCAAATTGTTTGGGGTGCTTCTGCTAGAATATTAAAACAAATTGAAAATACATTGAGATTCATTTAAAAAGAGCTCTTCGTGCCTGAAAAACTATGGCTGCACGTAAGTCCTCTCCAAGAAAAATCCGTCTGCTTAAAAAAACAAAGCAGGCTTCAGCTGTACCAGCTTGGATTATTCTAAAAACTAACAGAAGTGTTAGAACAAATCCAAAACGTAGAGCTTGGAGATCAACAGATGTGGAGGTTGGATAATTGTCACAAGAATTAGAACGAGTTTACACAATTCCTTTAGGTAAAGTATTACTTTCTCAATCACAACATCGTGCAGTAAGAGCTATTAACATGATTAAAGAATTTGCTCAACATCACATGAAAGTTGAAACTATCAAAATTGATGAAGAATTGTCACATCAAATATGGGCAAGAGGTGTTCGAAGTCCTCCAAGAAAAATAAAAGTTAGAATGAGTAAAACTGATGAAGGTTATGTTCTTGTAACTCCATTTACAGATGATGTAGAATCTGCTGCAACTCCTGCAAAAGAAACTAAGAAAGTTGAAGATAAAATTGAAGAAATTGTAGAAGAAGCACCAGCTAAAGAAGAAGCACCAGCTAAAGAAGAAGCACCAGCTAAAGAAGAAGCACCAGCTAAAGAAGAAGCACCAGCTAAAGAAGAAGCACCAGCTAAAGAAGAAGCACCAGCTAAAGAAGAAGCACCAGCTAAA
>REGF01000041.1 GCA_003702465.1 Candidatus Nitrosomarinus sp.
GTCAATTGTTCATCAGCATCTACAGAAATAACTGTTTTAGCTTTTTCACATAACAGAGGAATCAAAATACCAGGTCCAGTTCCAAGTTCAAAAACTACATCATCTTTAGAAATTTTGGCTTCATTAACAATTAATTCTGCAATAGATTTTGAGTTAAGAAAGTGTTGGCCCAATAATTTTCGTTTTATCATCTCTTAACAAAGAGATTCATTCTACTTTGACCAGAAATTTCATCCATTATTCGTTCGGAAATATGTTTAACAGGATCTTTGAATCCAACTCTATCTTGTAAATCCAAATAACTTTCAAACTGTTGTTTTTCTCTTTCTTCCAACATTGTTTTCATGTATGTTTTTCCAATACCAGGAATTAATTCTAATGCATGAATTCTAGGAGTTAATGGTTGTGCATTATTTAGATATTTTACAAATTTTGTTTCATTATCAGTAACAATTTTTTCTATTACATTAGATAATTCACTTTGTGCAGAGCTAGATATTTTTTCATAATCCATTTTTCCTAATACAGATGAAATTTTTGTTCTACCATCTTTACCAATGTAAATTTTTTCACCAACTTCAAAAGTAGAATTTGGAATTCCTAAAACTTCCAAAAGTGTTAAACGATCTTCACCAATTGCAGTAACAATAATTCCTTCCCTTCCACGAACAGTTGTAGATTTTCCTCTAGGATTGAAATCTAAAACATATGCATGTTCTTCATACTTTCTAGAAGTAGGTTGTCCCCGATACAAAATTTATTTCTCCGGAAAAATTAAGAATGCTCCTGGATAATTTTGAGCATTTTTTCCAGGGTCTCGGCAAGAATTAATTTTTTCCAACCGAAAGTAAATGAACGTAATTCAGCCATACTTGTTGGTCTGATATTTACAATTTCAACTGCTTCGTCTTCTGTTAATTGGCAATCTTTGATAAGTTTCTTTTTCATTTCTTTTGCATTTTTTGAATCTATGGTTACAAATTTTGAAACATAATCATATGTCCAACGTTGTATTTGATCCATTTCTTCAACATCAACCTTACCCAAAATTTCTTTTACTTCAGAAAGTGAAATTGCTTGTTTTTTTTGTACTTCTTCCATAATTATACACCGAATGGTTTTATGTGATCTAACCTAGTGATTAAGGTTTTTGGTTTGTTTCCCAATTTGACACTTAATGTCACTGCACGTCTACCAACATTAGTGATAAGACCTACTTTTCCGTGATATCTTCTGTGTGGTAATCCTTTGTGCTGTCTAGGATCAATGATGACAAGTGCTTGTTGGCCTTCTTGGTATTCACGTAACAAAAAAGATACTCCTCTAGGGGATTTTTTTGTCATTACAGATCTAGATTTATGCTTAAATCCATGTGAACGACCATGAGACTTCTTAGTTGCCATGAGTCTAAAACCTTGGAAAGCCCTATTTTAACACTTAGGACAATATTTTGAAAAATTACCCAACAATATCAGTTCTGAGTTGTCCACATGCTGCTGAGATCTCAGTTCCTTTCTCAATTCTGATTGTACAGTTAATTCCTGCTTTTGACAATATTCGTTCAAATTCATGAACACGATTGTTTGATGGACGTTTAAAATCACCAGCAGTGGGGTTTATTGGAATTAAATTTACATGAGAACCATTTCCTTGCAATAATTTAGCTAGATTGTGTGCAACGTCAGGAGAATCATTAATCCCATCCATTAATGCATATTCAAAAGTTACACGTCTACCAGTTCTTTTAAAATAATAACGACCAGATTCAATTATTTCTTCAACAGAATCATCTTTGGCAGTAGGAACTAATTTTTTACGTAAATCATTTGTTGGTGCATGTAGTGATATTGCCAAACCTATTTGCAAATTTTCATCAGCCAGTTTTTCAATTCCAGATGCAATACCAATTGTGGAAATAGTAATGTGTCGTTGACCTAATCCAAATCCCCTAGGATGAGTTAAAATTTTTACAGCTCTAATCATTTCGTCATAATTTGCCATTGGTTCACCCATTCCCATAAAAACCAAATTGGTTACATGTTCTCCTCGTTGCCTTAAAATTTCTTCAAAATGAATTACTTGTGAAATAATTTGTTCTGCTTTAAGATTTGTTTCAAAACCCATTTGTCCTGTTGCACAAAAAACACATCCCATGGCACAACCAATTTGTGTTGAAACACAAACTGTTGATCTTGGATGACCACCAATTTTGGTTGGTTCATATTGCATTAGAACAGTTTCAACAGATTTTTCATCTGTTAAATTAAGTAATAATTTTGTAGTGTCACCATCTTCGCTTACAATTCGATGAGTTTCCTCTGCAGAACCTATTGTGTATCCAGCATCATTTAATTCTTCAATTAACTTTTTTGGTAGTTGTTTAATATCTGAAATTTTTTTTGGAAACTTGTAATACAAAGGAAGTAAAATTTGATCTGCCCTATAACGTGGATAACCCATTTCAATAACTAATTTTTCCATTTCTTCAGGAAGAAATCTATAAAGATCTACCATGATATTATTCCACTTAGTCAGATAATATTAGAATTTAATGAATTATTAAAAAATAAAATAAGAAAAAAGAAGAAAAAATCTTCTAGCGGCTAGAAATCATCAGATGTAATATCTGCACCGTGATCTTCAACCATATCTACTTCAGGTTCTACAGTAGCCTCTACTTCAGGTTCTACAGTAGCCTCTACTTCAGGTTCTACAGTAGCCTCTACTTCAGGTTCTACAGTAGCCTCTACTTCAGGTTCTACAGTAGCCTCTACTTCAGGTTCGGTAGCTTTTGTTTTAGCCTCTTTAGCTTTTTTTGTGGTTGCTTTCTTGGTAGTCTTTTTTGTTTTTTTCTCTGCCTCTTCAGGATCAATAATTCCTGCTTCACCCAAAGCAAAGATTACTTCTTCTTCAGGATGATGAGGACTATCCACCATTCTTGCAATTCGTTTTTTGCCGGATTTCTTAAAGTAGATTCTATAGGTACTTGTATGTGCAACTACATTTCCACCAATAGGTCTAGTTGGGTCACCAAAGAAAACATCAGGGGATGCCATTACTTGGTTTGTTGCAATTGCAGCACAATCATAAGTTTCTGCAATTCGTACCAACAAATGAACAAAATGATTTAGTTTTTGTTGTCTGACAGATAATGTTCCTCTTCCAAGATATTCAGAACGGAACAATCCAACTGCAGAATCTGCAACAATTAACTTTACATTATTTTCTTCAATTATAGTACCAGCTTCTTCGAGAATTAATGTTTGATGAGCACTATTGTATGCACGTGCAACAATAATATTGTCCAAAACTTTCTCAGGATCCATTTCATGAGCTTGAGCAATTTGAACAATTCTTTCAGGTCTGAAAGTATTTTCTGTATCAATATACAAAACACCACCTTCAAGTCCACCTTCTTCTTTGGTTTTTTGAACCATTACAGACATAGTATGAGCAAATTGTGTTTTACCACAACCAAATTCTCCATAAACTTCTGTTAAAGCTCTAGTTTCAAGACCACCATCAAATAGTGTGTCAAGACAATTAGTACCAGTACTAATCTTACCAATACTTTGTCGAGTTTTATAGAGTTCACTTGCACTAATGAAATCTTTTGCAATTAAACCACCTTCAACCAAATGTTTTCTTGCTTTATTGACAATTTTTTCAGCTGTATCCTTTTCCATTCCAGTAATTTCTGAAATGTCAACAGGACCTCTAACGATGAGGTCCATGACGTTGTGGACACCTGCATCGGATAATTTTCTTGTAGTTACAGGACCTACGCCCTCTAAACTATCTAATCTTAAATCTTCAACCATACCGTATAGTACGGTACCTGTACTTTATAAGGGTATTGTTTAACAATTAGATCGATAAAGGATAAAAATACAAATGAAAAAACGCTCTAACGTTTCTTTCTTCTTTGACCAGGTTTATTTTGACCTGGGAATCTACCTAAAGCAAAGCGTTTTTTGAAATTACTTTTGTTAGCTACACTAGAACTTGTTCCTACAATTTTTCGTCCTTCAACTTTAGGAGTTTGTCCTCTTACTTTACCTGCTTTTGTTAATGAACCGTGTGTTGCCATGTTTTACAGTTAGAATTAGTGAATTTATGTATTTGGATAATAATTACCAGTATTTTGCCTTGATAGTTTCAATAACTTTTTCATGTTCTGGACTCTTTCTACGGGCATATTTTTCCATAGCGCCAAGAGGAACTCCACCAAGAGATCTTGCAATAGCATTGAAGAAATATCTTTGAGGTCCTTTTGCACCAGTTTTAGTCATGAATTTTTGAATAGCATATTTGAAATTATGTTGCCATGTCTTGTACAAGACACCTAATTGTGCAGGAGTCATTTCATTTCCAATGTTAAAGAAGTTAGATGTTTCTAACAAACCAATAGGAACAAAAGTCAAGGCAGTAGCAGTAAACATAGAATCTGGTTGTTCATGTTCTAATTCACTAAGAAGTTGAATTGTTTCCCAAGAATCTTCAGGGGTTTCATCATTATCTAATCCCATAATTAATGTGAAAGCAGGAATCCAATAATTTTCATTCATAGATTTTACACCTTCTTTCACGACCCAGTGCCATTCTGATGGATCATAAGGAGCCAATTTTCTATCAGCGTATTTACCAATTAATCTAAGACTACCAGTTTCAAATCCAGCTTGAACACCAATCATATTGTCAGGTCCTGCTTTCATAATTCTAGATAAGTTTGGAAGTAATTTTTCATCAGCTATTGCTCCAGCTAATGTTCCGTGAGTTGGGTTAGTGTGTTCAACTCCAGTAGACATAATTGCTGTAAATAATTCTTCTAATGCTTCTCGATTAGGTTCCATTCCTTTTGCAGTTCGTGGATCCATTCCGTAAACAAAAATATCATCACTGTGAATCCATGCAGATTTAGAACCTCCTTTCTTAATGTTAACTTCAATTTCCCTTTTGACTTTTTCAGGAGAATAATATCTCAATGATCTTAATGTAACATCACAAAATTTACATCCACGTCCACAACCTCTCATTACTTCAACCATTCCATGCATACTAGGTTCTACAATTTCAGGAATTTCATCTAAATCAGGTCTATCCCAGAAATTTACAAATCTACCATGAAGTTTCTTTCCATTTCTTTCAAATTCTTTTATGTTAACTTTGAAATCACTTCTCTTTCGGAAAGGATCCATATTTTCAAAATCACCATTAATTAAATAATTAAAGAATCTACCAGCATGTCCATCAATCTCTGGTGCAATTCCACCAAGTTCTCCTTCTAAGATAGCATAAATTCCAAATTCTTCAATTTTTTCTGGATCATAATTATATTGCCAAGTACCAGATGCTCCAGAAATTACTTTAGCTTTACTTCCAGTTTTTGCTTTAGCAGCTTTTATTCTATGATGTAATTCAGTATTGTAAAATTCATCATAAGATGTTTGTTTTCTACCATAAGTAAATGTCATAGTTACTGGACCCATTCCCAAAGGATCCATTTCATAAGTTCCAATAACTTCGGTTTCAGGACCAATAAATTTTTCAATATGATTTGGATGAGCAACAACTACATCACTTCGTGCAAAACCATCACGGAGTAAACCAGCTTCTAATTTTCTCAACCCATATGGAGCATATTTTGCTGCACCATTGATATCAGGAGACCAGTTACAAATAAAATCAAATAAGACTTTTGGAGTTACTTGTTTTCCAAGAATCTTGTACCAGAAGCTCTTAGGATCTCTGTGAGGGTCTAAAGCAGGAGCACATCCGAAGAATGTGGCAAGAGATAATCCCCTATATGGAGACATTAATGTCCTATCTGCAGTTAAAACGATTTTTGGAGTTCCCATTCCCTTATCGCAAAATATTTTATGATTGATTTTAAACCTTACTCGAAAAACTCAATAATCTTCAAGAATTCCAGCCTTATTTCTGTGCGTAAAGCCAAATTCTTTGTTTTGGGACAGATGGTTTCCATCAAATATGGTTCCATCTTTACATACAAGATCTTCACCTACACAGCAACTTCCACAAATTCCTACACCACATTTCATCATTCGTTCAAGACTAGCTTGAACAAAAATTCCTTTAGAATGAGCAGATTGAACTGTTTTGTACATCATTTTTTCAGGACCACAAGTATACACACCATCAAAATGAGATTCATTAACTAATTTTTCCACAATATCAGTAACAAATCCTTTTTCACCATAACTTCCATCATCTGTGCAAACAATCACTTTATGAGGATTATTTTTTAAAAGTTCATTTGCTAAAGATTCAAAGAAAACTTCTTCTTGAGATTTAGCACCAATTAACAAAGTAACATTATCAGTTGGTTTAACATGGGTTAACAATCTCATCATAGGAACTAAACCAGTTCCACCTCCAACTAACAAAAGATTTCCTTCTTTAATATCAAAAGCATTTCCATATGGTCCACGTATTCCAATTTTTTCACCAGATTTAATATTGAATAATCCCGTTGATGCTAAACCATGTTTTCTAACAGTAAATGCAGCTTTTCCAGTTTCTTTAGATATCATTACACTCATTGGTAATTCATTAACTCCAGGAATCCAAACCATTGCAAATTGTCCAGGTAAAACATTAGACATTACATCATCTGAAAAATATAAAGTTCTAACAGTAGGTGTTTCATCTACTACTTTTTCAATTGTTACAATTGTTGTATGATTAAAATTTCTTTGCAAGTCCCACCATCTCATTAATTGTTGAATAGTTTTTCTTTGTCATGTATTGAAGTATTCCTTTATTGATGTCATCAAATACATTTATCCAATTGTCTCCAATTGCACTACCAAGTTGAATTCCAGATGCACCTGCTAAGAAAAATTCAATTGCATCTTCCCAAGTAGAAATTCCACCACATCCAATAATTGGAATATCATATTTTGAAGAAATTTCATAAACACATCTTAATGCAATTGGTTTAATTGGAGTTCCAGATAATCCACCAAATTTGTTACTTAGAATTGGTCTCTGAGTTTCAACATCTATAGCCATTGCTCTAACAGTATTGATTGCAGTGATTGCATCAATTCCAGAATCAATTGCAGTTTTTACAGTATTAAGATAATGAGTGGTTCCTAAACCAACTTTTGCAATTACAGGAACATTAGTAGAATTTTTTACAGTTGTCACAATTTGTTTTACCAATTCAGGATCATCACCAACTTCTAATCCAACTTTGGCGACATGAGGACAAGATAAATTCAATTCAAATGCAGTAACATTACAATTTTTGAATTCATTAATCATTGTTGCAAAATCTTCAGGAATCGAACCTACTAAACTCACCATAATAGGTACATCTTGATTGGGTTCAATCATTTTAGCAAAATTTGATGCTCCAGGATTAGATAAGCCTACAGCATTCATCCAACCACCACCATCTACACTAAAAATAGTAGGATTTGGATAACCTTCCCAAGGCTCATTACTCAAAGATTTAGTTACAACTGCTCCTGCTCCTGAGCGATAAAGTCGATTAAAAACATCTAAAGAAATGCCTAAAATTCCGGATGCAAGCATGGCCGGTTTATCAAGTTGAATTTTGCCTATATTGGTGACAAGACTAGGTTCCATCCTGATAATTGAACGTAGATTCGAATATAATAGTTGATTTGAGGATCTAGTACCTTTTTTAAAGGTGATTTAGGTTCAAGTAGTCATGTATTCGGTAATTTTAACAGAGTTAGGAATTTCCATTTTTAATGACGGACAAGTAGACAAAGCATTTCCATTTTCAAATTCTGTTAAAGAATATCTTGCAATTAAAAATAAAGAATCAAAACCAAATGAACTAATTAATTACTTAGCAAAAATTCAACGAGGAGTTTCTGTTAGTGATGAATCATTACTTGCAATTTTAAAAAAATTCTCTATTGACTGTCACTTGATGGATGAAGATGAATTAGAAAAAATCCAAGCAAATAAACCACAAATAATTGTAGATTCAGGATTTGCATCAAATCTTCAAGATACATTAGGAAAATTAAGAGAATTTGCTTTAGGATTTTCATCAACAAAAGTTACTGAAGTATCTGAAAGTCCAGATTTACATATCATTCAAGCAATTAATTCATTAGATGAAATAGATAAGATTGCAAATGGATTAAGTTCAAGACTTAGAGAATGGTACGGATTACATTTTCCTGAATTAGATAATATGATAGATAGTATCAACGGATATGCACAAATTGTAATGGCAGGAAAAAGGGAATCATTATCAAAACAAGTTTTTGAAGAAGCAGGTTTTCCAGAATCTAAAGTTGATATGCTATCATTAATTTTATCAAAAAGTAGAGGCGGAGATATTTCAGATGTCAATTTAACAATTGTTCAGTCAATTGCAAAACAAATTTTAGATTTTCATGAATTACGTAAAAAGTTGGAAGAGCATATTGAATCAGAGATGCAAGAAATTGCACCAAATCTTTCAGCTATTCTTGGTACTGCAGTTGGTGCAAGAATTTTGGGCAGAGCAGGAAGTCTAAAAAGAATGGCATCACTACCTGCAAGTACCATACAAGTTTTAGGTGCAGAAAAAGCATTATTCAGATCATTAAAAACAGGTTCTCAACCACCAAAACACGGATTACTATTCCAACATGCAATGGTGCATGCAGCTCCAAGATGGCAAAGAGGAAAAATTGCAAGAGCAGTTGCAGCAAAAGCAGTAATTGCAGCAAGAGTAGATGTGTATGGAGAGGGATTGAATCAAACATTACTTGAGAAATTAAATGTGAGAGTTGATGAAATAGGCAAAAAATATGAAAATCCAACTGAAAAAGACATCAGAACACCTCAACAATTCAAACCACAAGGTGGAAGATTTGATGATAGAAGAAGAGAAGGTGGAAGAAGAGAAGGTGGAAGAAGAGAAGGTGGAAGATTTGATGATAGAAGAAGAGAAGGTGGAAGATTTGATGATAGAAGAAGAGAAGGTGGAAGATTTGATGATAGAAGAAGAGAAGGTGGAAGATTTGATGATAGAAGAAG
>REGF01000110.1 GCA_003702465.1 Candidatus Nitrosomarinus sp.
TGATCACGTACAAGTGTATGTGTATCTAGTTTTTGTAAAATACTTCTAGGTTTTGTAATTAATTCATCACATTGAATTTCATAATCTATTCCAAAATTATCATTAATCCATTTTTTATAAAATTGTGCCATTTTTTTGATATATTCAAATTCAGATTTTCGTTTATGTAGATCCTCTTCTTTAATTACAAAAATAAAATGTAGAATCATGATTAGAAAAAAGGGTGTTTATGTTTGACCTTCAATACCCATGAGGGTAAGAGTAGAACGAATCTTTTCAATTTTTCTGATTTTCCAGGTAATTGTTTCTCTTAGTTTTTCAACAGTGTCTGATTCAATCTTGGCCAAAATATCGTATGCACCAAAAGTTCCATGAACTTCTTTTACACCTTCTAAGCCCTTTAGTTGCCCAATAATAGCTTCTTCAGAACCTAGTTCACAGTTTATTAAAACATAAGCTGTTGCCATAATACAATTAGATAATTCTACTATATCAATAAATCTATTACATTAGCCTTGTGAAATTTTGATAATCTCATCCCAAATAGGTTTAGGTACAGGCATTACAGACAATCTAGAAATCCTAACTAATTCCCAATCTTTGAATTTTTTATTATTTTTTATTTCAGTTAATGTAACTGGTTTTTTCAATGTTTTTTTATATTTTACATCAACAACAATAAAACGTTCAACATCTTCTTTTGGATTAGAATAAGGTTTTGATGTAACTTGCATAATTCCAACTGCTTGTCTTTCATCACCAGTATGATAAAATAAAACTAAATCTCCAGGTTTCATTTCTCTCATATGTTTTAATGCTAGATTATTATGGACACCATCCCAAACAGTTGTCTTATCTTTTTTTAGTTGTTCAAAATTATATCCTCTAGGTCCACTTGGTTCTTGTTTTGCTAACCAATAATTTACCATAATTTTAGTTTGAAGATTACTAACGTTTAATGGTTTTTGAAAAATAGTGTTCCCCGGTTCTGACTCGCAAAAAATCATTGGACATAGCCATACGCCTCATCACGTTCTGAAACCGGGGTTGCCCATAATGTAGCACGCCTGGGTGAATTAGAAATCATTGGTATCGTTACGATCAGCGTCATCCTAATCCGTCTGTGTGCCTGCTCTTGGGCGTTTAGTGATTAGATAAACCTACTAAAAACTATTAGAAATTTATTAAAAGAGAATTAGGATTTTGTGATAGGTTTTTGGAAATTAGAAATCAGAGAAAATTTTTAGTTGGATTAATAATTTTGATTTTAGGTTCATTTGTAATAGTTTTTGACTATCCTCAAATTCAATATTTTAATCATTTAGAAAATGATAATTATATTGTACTAGAAAATGACCAAAGAGAAATTTTCCAAAGAATTCAAATTGAATTTACAATTGGTGTAATTCTTTTTGTAAGTGGAATTTCACTAATTTTGATTTCAATGTTAAAGAGATTTGAGAATGGAATCAGATAAAGAAATTTCAAATCCTACAACAGGTACACGAATTTTATAATTTTCAATTATAGTAGAATCAATTTCTCCAATAATTCCAATGACATTTCCATTGAATACTATATTTGCACAATGTCCATCCTTAAAAGTAGAATTAGAAACTGTTTTTGTATTAATTTGAATTCCAAAACCAATTTTTAATAAAGTTTGTAATACAGATTTAATCTCAGTGAAATTTGCATCTTTGTGAGCACTAATTACTGCAAGATTAATTTTTTCAGAAATTGGTTTTTCAATATTGAAGATATTTCCAGTTTCAAACATTTTTTGAGGATATGATTCATGAATATTTCTTGAAAGATTTTCTATTAATCCAGGAAGAATTGAATCACGTAAAATAGTATGCTCTTGACTTTTTGAATCAAGAACAGAGATAATATCGTTAGAATCTCTATTTACCATATCATATAGTACACGCTTACTACTCAAACTTGAATTTAATGCTTCAAGAAATCCTAATCCAATCATGGTTTGATTAAGAGATTTTAGATGAAGTGAAATAGGATTAGTTTGTCCAATTGTTTGAGAAGGAGATACTGTAGGTTCAAAATTTTGAATTCCATAACCTAAAG
>REGF01000042.1:0-5747 GCA_003702465.1 Candidatus Nitrosomarinus sp.
TGTAGCTGAAGGTGAAGATGATAAAGTAATTCAAGAGTTTAGAACTCACATGGAAGAAGTTCATGGAATTGATTACACAGTAGAAGCAGTAAAACAAATTCTAATTAGAAAACAAAAATAAAAAAATTAAGCATCTAGTCTTTTCATTCTAGCAGATAATACAGGTATTTCTTTTGTAATAATTTTTTCAATTGCAGGAACTATAGAAGATCTGTGCTTTACACTTTCATCATAAATTTCTGCAATTTGATCTCGAAATAGTAATTTAATTCCGGGAAGAGCAGTAATTCCTTCATCAACGGTTCTTGGATCAGATAAATCCAAGACCAATGTACCTTTTTTCTTTTCTTCCATTATGAGTTTAATTCTATCATATGTTATTAAGAAATAATCAGATGTGGTTGCAACAAAAATAATATCATATTTGTCAAAAGTTGACAAAACTTCATTGAAATCTACTGGGTTTCCACCTACGACAGTACTAAATCCAGTTGCACGTTCAACAGTTCTACTAGTAACATCATAAGAAATTTCTTTTTTGTTTAATGTTTTTGCAACTAATGCTGCAGAATTTCCAGTGCCAATTAATAATACCTTTTTCTTTGCATCTAATCCAGCCTTTTCTTCAACTAATTTTACAGCAACATCACCAAGAGATACAATATCTTTTGCAATTCCAGTAGTTTCTCTCATTCTACTAGATAATCTAATTACACTTTCAAATAATTTGTTTAGAATAGTACCAGAGGTTCCTGCAGATTTTGCGTGAGATAAAGATTGGACTATTTCATCAAATACTTCTTGTTTTCCAACAACAAAGGAATCAATTCCTGAACCTAAACGAAGTAAATTTAGATAGACATCATCACTCTTGTAAACTTCAATAGTTTGATCAAAATGATCAATATCAATTTGTTCCAATTCAGTTAAACTAATCCATTTTTCTTTTACTTGATTTAATATCAAAGTTTTACCTTCTTCTCTTCTTGCATCAGGAGAGTCTGAGGTTTCAGTATTACTAACAGTAAAAATTTCAATTCTACTAGCAGTTTGGATAATTATACATTCATCAACACCTTCAATATTTTTGAATTCATCTGCTGCAGCTCCAACATCCTTAAACGCAAATTTTGATAACTCATGTAATGGAACATTTTTGAAAGTTACTCTCGTATTCATTACATCAAAAATTACGTGGTCCATCTTTTCATCTCATTCCTAAGCACTAATCTTATTCCTTCCGCCTTTAGCAGTTCTAAAAACATTCATTCCAATAAAATAATTTTCATGTATTGATTCTAAGTAAGTAATTTCATTTTCGGTTGCAAGAATTTCTTTTTCTGTAGATTCAGGATCACTTTTTTGTTTTGCAAGTTTAGCTCTTAATTCATCTAAGAATGAATCTACACCACGTTCATAATTTGATACACCACCATATTCTGGACTGAGAACATGTTGTGGATTATATGCAGGAGTTTGATCGTGAGGGGTTTCAGCTTGTCTTGTGATAGATTCTTGTTCATCTGCGGAAAGTATAGGTCTAGGAAATCTATCTTCTTTTTCTAACCAAAATTCAGGTTCACCCATTTCTCTTCTAAAAATTTCTTCACCTTGACGTTTGAATGTGTAATCAACTTTTTTTGCAGTATCTGCTTTTACTTCAGCAGCAATTGCCTTGTATTCTTCATCTGCTGCAGCTTCTAATTCAGCTCTTGCAGCTTCTGCTTTTTCAAGAGCTTCTTTTACTGCGGCTTCTGCATCAGCAACAGCTTTTGCATTTGCTTCTACTTTAGCTGCTGCTTCTTGTGCAGCTTTAGATTCTGCTTCAGCTTTTGCTTCTTCAGCTTTCTTTACTTCTTCAGCAGATGGTTCTTCAGATTTAGCCTCTTCTGTTGGTTTTGCCTCAACTTCAGATTCTTTTTTCTCTTCAGACAATAAATTTCCCTAAAATTCCCTGAATTTTAATATTCTTGTAAGAAATTTTGGCATAATTTTTTGGTCTGATTTGGATATTGATCGCTGTAAGAATAGAATAAATGAAAATAATGGCGCCCTCGGCGGGATTTGAACACGCGTCTCAGCCGTGACAGGGCCGAATTCTAGACCGGGCTATACTACAAGGGCACAAGTACTATGAATCAAAATCCTAGATTAAAAGTTTCTGTCATGAAATCTATTAGTAAAAGACTAAATTATACACGAAAACAATTTTTTTTTGTGGGTCTATGGCGCAGCCAGGTAGCGCACCGGACTTTTAATCCGGTTGTCAAGGGTCCGAATCCCTTTAGACCCGCTAATTTTGCTATTAAATAATTTCATTTATTGATTTTTGAAGTTCGTTTAAACAAGATTTGATCTTATTTTCTCTTTCAGACATTTCTGATCTCCAAGAATTAATTTTTTCTGTTCGATCAGAAATCATTCTTTTTTGTTCATCATAACCTGAAGAACCAAATGATTTCCTATCTTTTAGAGATGAAACAACACTAGTACTTGAAATAATTGAAGATACTAACTTAGAATCAACTTTGGTACCTTCTACAGATTTTTTTATTTCAGCTGTTGTTAGTTTAGAAATAGGTTTTTTTGAATGATGTGCCAATTGAACTAAGATGCCTGCAATTTTATGAGTTACTCTAAATGGAATTCCTTCTTGGACTAATTTTTCAGCAATATCTAATGCAATTAGATTACTAGATTCGGTAACTTTTTTCATTTGTTTCTCATTTACTTTCATTGTCAGAATTATTGATTTTATTATAACTAATGCGCTAATAGAAATTTTTGATGTGGACCAAATTGAAGATTTAATCTGTTGTAAATCACGACCATAACCAGAAGCTAAACCTTTCACAGTTGTTAGGATTGCAGTGAGATTTCCAATAATTTCTGCAGTCTTACCTCTCGTAAGTTCCAATATATCAGGATTCTTTTTCTGAGGCATTACACTTGAAGGCGATGTAAACTCATCAGATAGTTCAATAAATGAAAATTCAGATGTGGACCAAATTATAAAATCTTCAGAAATTCTACTCAAGTTAGTCATTAAAATTGAAATCATTGCAACATACTCTGCTACAAAATCACGTGTACTTGTAGCATCAAGAGAATTTTCTACAACATCATCAAAACCTAACATTGTTGCAGTACTTTGTCTATCAATTGCAATACTTGTTCCACCAACAGGACCTGCTCCCAAAGGACTTTGGTTGATTCGTTCAAATGTATCAAACAGTCTTAAAAAATCTCTAGATAAGACATCTGCTTGAGCTAAAAGATAATGAGAAAATAAACCTGCTTGAGCTTGTTGAAGATGAGTGTAAAAGGGCATAATTGTTTTTTGATGATTTTTAGAAACAGATACAAGTGATTCTATTGTATCTAAAAGACAATTACAAATGATGTTGATATCATCTCTAATTTTCATTCTTATGTCTAAAACTACTTGATCATTTCTAGATCTTGCAGTATGCATTTTTCCACCACTTGCCATACCAGATTTTTTTATCACTAGGGATTCAATTAATTCATGAATATCTTCTGCACCAGATGAAGAATCAAATTTTTCATTTTTCAAATTTTCTAATGCAGATAGGATTTTTTTTGCATCATTTTTTGTAAGAATTTTATTTTCTAGCAGCATTATTGTATGGGCTTGACTGCCAATGATATCATACAAAGCAATTTGAGAATCATCATCAATTGATGAAACATAGTCTAAAGTGATGTTACTCAAATCAGTTCCAAGTCGTGAACGATACATCTACTAAGGTTGTAAAATGGTTATATATAGCATAAATGTTTTTTCGACATGAGCCAAGATATCAAATTACTTAGGGTGAAAATTTTTGATGAATTATCAAAGATTGTGGATCCAGAAATCAATACATCAATTGTTGAATTAGAACTAATTGATGAAGTAGACATCAATGATAGTAATGTAAAGGTAGATTTGCATTTGACTAGTCCATTTTGTCCAGCAGTATTTGGTTTTAAAATTTGTCAAGATGTTCACGACAATCTTTTGAAAGTAGAAGGAGTTGAGGATGTTAAAGTGAATGTTTCAAATCACTTTATGGCAGAACAAATCAATAATCAAGTTAACAACAGTCCAAATCCAAATAAAGTAAACGAACTTCCAAAAAAAACTGATTAACTTCGAAATCCTAACAGATATCCTCTAAGGAATTGAATTCCCATTGCAGGATCTACACCTTTTGGACAGACTTGACTACATGAACCAGCAAAATGACATCTCCATATACCATGGGATTCATCAATAATGTCTAATCTACTGTCTTTTCCTTTATCTCTACTATCAGCAACATATCGATATGCTTGTGCTAATGCTTGAGGTCCAACAAATGAAGAATCAGTTGTCATTGTTGGACAAGCAGAATTACATAATCCACATTTAATGCAATTTGCAAATTGGATAAAGTTTTCCAATTCTTCAGGGGATTGTAAAAACTCTTTTTCATTTGATTCTAATTCAGTATCATCACGAATTAGAAATGGTTTAATTTTATGATGTGTGTCAAACAATCTTTCAAATCTTACAGCTAAATCACGAATTACTGGGAAGTTATTCATTGGTTCAACAGTTACTACGTCAGAATTCAATTCACTAATTTTAGTAAAACATGCCAATCTAGGCTTTCCATTAATCAACATACCACAAGATCCACATGTAGCTTGTCTACAAGAATAACGAACTGCTACAGAATGATCAAAATGTTTTTTGACATCTAATATTGCTTCTAGAACTGTTGTCCATTTTTGATAAGGAACACTAAACTCCATGAATTTATTAGATTCATCAGTTTCAGGATTAAATCTTGAAATTCTAAGTAAAACAGATTTTGATGCAGATAGTGGATTTGGTGCTTGTTCTTCTGCAATACTAGAAACTTGGGCCATCTTTAGGACATCCCCATATTTGTCATAATAATTGTTCTTGAACCATATCCAATCAATGCTATCATTCCTACTACACAACCATACGATACAGCCTTTTCATAAACCCTGCCTTGTTTTAGTTCTAGTAAAATTACTCTTAATCCATTAAACCCATGTACTGCAAGTAAAATCAAAATCAATTCAAGCATTACAACATATGGAATAGACTGATAATTAGCTAAAACATTTTCGTATGATAAAGAATCAGAAAATCCGGTTGTAAGACGCATCAAAATATGGACAGCAACCAAACCTACTGATGCTAAAGCAGTTCCATAGTGAATTTTCATTATTGTACTTTCTTTCATTTTATTCACCAAACATTACTGCCATACCATACATCATTGCAACAGCTGCAAGAACTATGGAAGAGTAAATCCCTATTTTGTGTCGATAATTTTGAGAAGCAGGATCATATGGATAATCTGGTCTTGCTGGCTTACCTACACCAACACCACCATGTCCCAACATAATTCTGATTCCATTTCCAGTATGAAAAACACACATTCCAATTACAAGTACTAAAAAGAGATGTCCTTCAGTTGTTTGAGTCATTGCAAGAAATTCATCCCAACCCATTCGACCTCGTAAGATATTACTTGTTTCGTAAACATGTGCAATAAAGTAACCCAATAATCCTAATCCAGTTAAACGCATTAACAGATAAGCTATTCTTTCAATTCCATATCGGCCAGGATTAGCCATTCCTTTAATGCCTTCTTTATTATCATCTTGAGTCATCTAGTATTTTCTCTCCACTGGTTTGTATTTAGTAATTGTTACAGGAT
>REGF01000042.1:5847-8966 GCA_003702465.1 Candidatus Nitrosomarinus sp.
GGTCTAATGTCAAGCAAATCTTTTGCAGGATCTATTCCAGAAAATTTAATTGATATCTCTCTGATTCCACCTAACTTTTCTTTAATTTTTTCATCACCAAGATGTCTCAAATCAAGTTTCATACAATCAACTCCAGTTTCATGTTTGAATCCACGACCTTCTTGAATTTCTGTCATAATTGATCTTGATACAATATCACGAGGAGCTAATTCCATTTTTCCTGATGCATAAGTTTTCATAAATCTCTCTCCTTCACTATTAAGCAAATATCCACCTTCACCTCTAGCGCCTTCAGTAATCAATATTCCAGAAGGTAAAATTCCAGTTGGATGGAATTGTACAAATTCCATATCCTTTAATGCCATTCCTGCACGGAATCCCATATCTAATCCATCAGGTGTTGAAGAAAGTGCATATGTTGAAAAACTATACAAACGTCCAGCACCACCAGTTGCAATGATTAGTGCTTTTCCTTTAATGGTGTAAAAATTACCAGAACCTAATTCGATTGCAGTAACACCCATGAATTTTTTTCCATCATGAATAATTGATGTTACAAACCATTCGTTAAGATATTCAATATTATCAAATTTTTGACATGTATCATACAAAGTCTGCATTTCAAAGAAACCAACTTTATCAGATGCATATGTTGCTCTAGGAAAACTATAACCACCAAAATTTCTTTGATCAATTCTACCATCATCTCTTCTAGACCAAGGCATTCCCCAATGATCCAATTGACGAATTTGTTGAGGCATTTCAACACATAGTCTTTCTGCAACATCTTGGTCTGCTAGAAAGTCACTTCCTTTTACAGTATCATAAACGTGAGATTCAATTGTATCACCTTCATCTTCAAAAAGAACTGCTGCAGTTCCTCCTTCAGCAGAAACCGAATGAGAACGCATTACTTGGACTTTTGAAACTACTCCAATCTTGAGATTTGGTCCTTTCTTTGCAGCAGAAATTGCTGCTCTTAATCCGGCTAGACCAGAACCACAAATGATAAGATCAAAATCCAATGAATTTACCATATTAATACAAAAATAGTATTCTTGGGTTAAATATGAAGTATTGTTAAACGGCATTCAGAAATATTAAAATATATCACTAGTGATATCACTAGTGATGATATCTGAATGGTTTCAAAGAGTTGGAAGTTCAGTACCTAGAGGTTTTTCAAGATATTTCATTTTAGAATTATTAAAAGAAAAAACATACACTGGAAAAGAAATTATCGATTATGCAGTTGAGCAAAGTAATGGAATCTGGAAACCATCTCCAGGATTAATCTATCCACTATTAGGTAGACTGTTAGATGAAAAATTAATTGAAGAAACAAAAGATGGCAGATATCAATTAACAAAACATGGTTTAGAAACTGCACAAGATGTAGATAAAATCAATGATATTGTTAAAAATCAATTAGATGTTCTTTTCAGATTAGGAAATGTAGGAAGATTTGTTGCTTTAGACTTACTAGAAAAAATTTCATCAATGGGTTCCATTTTGAGTTCAAATTTGACAAATATGACAGATGAAGAAACTCAAAGATACAGACAATTTCTACAAGATGAGCTAAATAAGATGAATGAAAAAACAGATAACAAAAAAGGCAAAGATATCAAAATAGAATAATCAATTAAAAAAATAGAATTACTAATTATAAAATTTGTAACACATTACAAATCTCTAAAATTTGAAATCTATTAGTTTTTGAAAAAGTTATTCTGGTTTATTATCTTGAAATGCACAATCATTATCAGAATCATATTTTTTTCTGGCATTTCGTTCTCTTTTGATGATCCAAATTGCTACAACAATGGTCACACTAGCAAAAACTAACCATAGAATTCCTGCTGTTTGTAAAAATAACATTACTAAAGTAATTCCAATTGATAGTAATCCATATCCAATAATTATTTGACCATAATTTTTACTAAATTCCATTATAATTTTTTAGGAGTTGTAGTAAAAAAAGTCAATCCATCTAAATATCATAAATATTACAAAAAATATCTTTTTTGTGCCTAGATAGAGACAATTTTATGTTATTCGTATATTTTCTAAAATTATGAATAAGATGTATGGTGCAGGATTATGACAAAAACAATTAGTTGTAATTTTACAAATGAGGGTTGTGAATGGTCAGCAGAATCAACAAGAAATGATGATGATGAATTAATGTCAAAGATTAGAGAACATATTTTATCACATCACAAAGAATTTGAATTGAATTCTGAAAATATTGAAAATATCAAATCACATATCAAAGTAACTAAGAGATTTTGGTGGTGGGGTTAAGATTTTACAAGATAATAGAATTTACAGTTAGGACATACATGCCAAACTGTATCAGATTCTGGTATCTTATCACAAACAACATGACATCTTTTGCATAACATGGATTTATGATTATGATTGATAGGCATAAGAAAACAGGGTTATTCTAAAAAAATCAAGCATCACAGGAATTGTAACAAATAGTAAAATGTTGTTTTAAAATATAGATAATTTGATAAATACAAGTCATTCTTAGAAAATAAAATGAAATCATTATTGATAATTACAATAATAGCAATTGTTATGATTGGAACAACAGTAGGACAAGAATCTAGTGCAGTTGAAGAGACAATTGAAGAAGAGACTCAATTAACAATTAACAGTTTTGAAGTTTATGAAGATGCAGATTATACTAGATATCGAGTAACTGGAGATGCACCTGAATCCACGAATATTACATTCAAAACTACAAAACCTGATGGTTCACCTGGAAATTATCCTGGAGAAATAGATACAAGCAAACCTGCATACATAGTGGACAACAAAATCGATCCTACAAATAATTTAGTTTATGGAACTTGGACATTGAAAGTTTGTGCACCTGAATACGATGCATGTGTGCAAGAACTATTCACAATTGATGAGCCTGCTGATTTGTCAGATGATAAATCGACTAATACTGAAGTAGTTTCAAATGAAAAATCATCTGAAGAAGAAGGAGGTTGCCTAATTGCAACAGCAGCATACGGCTCAGAATTAGCTCCACAAGTTCAGATGTTAAGAGAAATTCGTGACAACCAATTAATGAATACAGAATCTGGAAAATCTTTCAT
>REGF01000043.1 GCA_003702465.1 Candidatus Nitrosomarinus sp.
ATAAAATTATTGCTGCTGCTGATCCTGCTCCTACTGCAGGTAATTTTCAAGGATTTGAAATATTTTATGTCAAAAGTCCTGAGAAAAAAAGACAGTTAGTTGACGCATGTAATTTTCAATCCTGTGTCGATGCACCGGTGGTACTAGTTTTTTGTAAAAACCCTTCAAGAGTTAAATTTAATTTTCCTCCATACATCTTACGTAAATTTGCAATTCAGGATGCAACACTTGCGGCTGGATACTCACAACTTGCAGCACAGGCCCTTGGACTGAGTTCTATTTGGATTGGTATGTTTGATGAACAAAAAGTAATGGATGTTATTCAAACCGATTTAGTTCCTTCATCTCTATTATGTATTGGCTATCCTAAACAAACAAAATTCCCAAAACCTAGACGTAATCTCAAAGATCTAGTAAATGTGGTCTGGTAGCTTCGCCTAAAATTCTCCATCTTTAAATAATCATCAATTATGCATTATTTCATGACTGATGCATATGTGATGTTAAATTGCGAACTAGGAGCAGAAGAGAAAATCATTGAACAGTTAAAGGAATTAGAACAAGTTGTTGATGTCTTTGAAACAATCGGAACTCATGATATGATGGTAAAGTTACAAGGTGAAAATTTTGAAAAAATTAGAGAAATAGTTTCTTGGAACATTCAAAAATTAGACAAGGTCCGTTCTACTGCAACTTTAATCAAAAAAGAAAATTAATTCATAATTCATTATGCTTAAGTTTGAATTTAATCAATGATGTAATATGGATATTTCTTCAAAAAAATTACCCCTTATCTTGATCATGGTTTTAGTAGGTATACTGTTATTGCAGTTTGCCACAAATGATAATTCTAAGCCTCTGATTGACCCTGAAACATGTGAATTATACATTGTGGATTCTCAAATAAACACCAAAACATATCTGAATGAATTTAATGAAAAATGTTTAGAATTTAAGAAATTAAATGATTGATGATTTTTAATCCTTAATTATGATTAATTCTATTAGAAACCATGACTGGTGATAAAAATGAAATTGATAATCTCATAGATACTATGATTAAAAATGGTGATGAATTAGTTAATAATTTAAAAACAGTTTTACCAAATTCATTGTCTGAATCAATGATTATGTTTCATGAATCAAATGTAGAAAATTTAAAAAAAATTAAAGAATTTCTTAACGGTTAAATTCATTTTTGAATAGTATCATTACTACTATACTCTTTTTAATCAATAATTGACTTTTTTATTGTGATAAGAACTAGGACTGTTTCTATGCATGTTAATAAAATGGCAGGTGAAACATTTGATGCAATACTTGATTTATTTCCTAAAATAATTCCAGATGCAAAAATTAATTCCAATGGATGGTGGTCTTTTATTGGTCCTTACGGAAAATCTAAAGTAAAATTTAACTCTAATAGATCATTGGGAATTCTTGATCATCAATATGTTGATGAAGAATCTTCATGGAATATTCCAATGCGTATAATTCCTAATGGTGATTTTTCTGAAATTATAATTGTTTTAACAAAACCGGAACAACTAACTAATTTTCAATTTGATGAAAGAGTTGAAAAAATAAACAAAATTGCTATCTCAATGAAAACTATGCTTGAATCTGAGTCTTAATTTTTTAATTAATTGTTGTGCTTAAATGTAAAGTTTGTAAGAATAATTGAAAGAAATTACCATGGGAGTTGCCTCTTCTGAGATTAGAAGATTACATCTCTGTGAATCAATATGAGTTGAATCTCTTTCTGTGTTGATGAACTCTGATGGTAAGTTCTTCAAAAAATCTGATAACATAAATTCTGCTTTTTTAATTTAGAATTAAAATGAAATGCAATTATTGTGATGAAATTTTTAATGATGATGATTCAGTAATGAGTCATTTTTATCATTTGGGGAAAAATCATTATGACGTTCTAACTGATGAGGATAGAATTATCTATGATATTCGTAAAAAAATGATTGAATCCAAGAGTAAATATGAATCACAAAAACAAACTGATGGAGATTCTGATTTAATTTTTAATTCACGTAATTCTGAAGTTTAGAGTTATTCTTCTTTTCCTGGACCTACTACGTCTTCTGGTTTAATTTTACTGTCCCAGTCTCCTCTAATTCCTTTGATTAATGAAATAATTCCAGCTACTATGAATCCTAACACTAATCCAAAGAATACTGTTTGATCCATTATCTTAAATGAGCAATTGATCTTTTGTGGCGGTTTATCGTCAAAGTATTCATAACATGTTCCAAATTCATTTGATTCTATAGTTGCTGCTTGATATTCATGACCAAAAGCACCTAATACAATTACTCCTACAAAAATTAATGCAACTCCTAAAATTATGAATCGCATATCACTCATAATTTTTTTCAGAGATTCACAGTATTTAGATTTTAACCCAAAAAATGACTAGTATTATTTTTCTAACAAATTTTTTAAATTTTCTAAAGATGCCTCATAGAATGAACCCATAAACACTAGAAATTCTAGAAATTGTTTTTCAGACATTTTTTGACTGTTTAGATATGATTGCCATGTTAATTCAGTTAATGTTTTAGTTTTCTTTTTAATTGAAATTGTGGCAACATATGCTCTTAATGGTAGACCTTCTGTTGCAACATACGTAAAATATTCTCCTTTTTCCCATGCTACCACATGTTCTTCAATTTCATTTCCATCGCCAAATGTGATTAATCTGATTGCTCCTACTCCCTTTTTCTTTTGAGATAGATATTCGGTTTTAGTCACATCTACTAACCATGAAGGCAATCCCACGATATTGCTGATTTTTCTCCAAACTTTGTCTTTTGATGCCTTAATTTTGATAGTTTTTTTGACTGTTCCTGTATGAAATGATTTTTGGAGGTTTTTTACCATGTCTGTATGGATTTTTTATTAGATTTTAAGATATGTGTAAGAATCATTTTTAATCCCTCTAGCATAATCTTATCAAATGGTCTTTGGATGGGGTAAAAAAAAACAAGTAGAAGAGCCTGTTGAACGTAAACCTACTAACCAAGATATTGAACTTTCTGAAGTTCCAAAAATTATTAGTGATTTACGAAAACTACGAGAATCTCAAACACTTTCGGAGATAAAAAATTTGAGAAATGAGACTGCGCCATTAATAGATGATCTTATGAAAATTGGAATTGTTTTAGAAAAAGATGATCTAAATATTGATGATGTCGACAAACACTTGGCAATAATTGTAGTAAGAGGAAAAAAACAAGTTATTGATATCCTAAAAAAAGATGTTAAAACTTTGATTCAAGTTTCAACCCTTGATGAAGCAAAAAAATTGGATTACTTTTTAACTCAATTATTAAAAAAACTAGGTGATGTCTTAGGACGACAGACAAGAGTAATTCATATTTTTGCAAAAAAATATGCTAACCAATTAACAAATAATTTGAAAGTCATGAACGAGAATTCTGATAATATTTCAAAACTTCTAAAACATTTTGATTCAACTCAATCTAGTTTTGATGAAATTGATGAAATGCTACTCAAAATTAATTCTCTTAAACAAGAACGTATTGATAAGACAAAAAGAAATACTGAGACTCAAGAAAATTTAAAATCTTTACAAGACAAAAAAGTATCTTTGCAAAATTTAATAGAAGAAATTCATTCTTCTGAAAATTATAAAAAATATGTTGATTTACAAAATAAATTAAATGACTTTATTAAACAAAAATCCAAAATTAAATCTGAAATAGATTCTCAATTCACAAAAATTTCAAGACCTCTTGGTAGATATGCTTATGCCTCTTCATTAGATAAGGATCAAAATCGTGTTCTTTCTGCTTTAGTTGATAATCCTATTGATGCGTTAATTCCTGAAAACTTAGACTCAATTGTACTTATCTTGGAAAATATTCGAAAGGCTGTTTCTTCTGGCTCCATTTCAGTTAAAGATACTCAAAAAACCTTAACTCAATTAACTGAAACTGAAGAATCTTTGGATGGATTTATACAAAAAGTGTCTGAATATTCTACTGTTTTTGATTCTATGCAACAGGAAGTAGAAAATTTGAAGCCTGAAAATTTAACTTCTACTGAAAATGAACTTTCAAAAACTAATGACTTTGAAAATGATGCAAACAAAAAATCTAAAACAATTTTGTCTGAAATAGATGAAATAGAATCACAAATTCCTGCTCTGATATCTAATATTGAGAATAAATTACAAATTTTCTCATCTACTCGATATACCATATCTAAATCTTAAATTTATTTACCAAGTGCTCCCACGATTCTTATGTTTTTTAAAAATAAAAAATTTGAACGTAAAGTACTTCTTGATAAAAGTGTCTTAGACAGTATTATTACATTTTGTAAAATGAAACATCCCAATGAAGGAATCTTAATTTTAAAAGGAAAATCAAAAAATGGTCAAATCAAAATAGATGGACTAGCTATTCCTCCTTTTAATTTCACTGGCCCTACTTTTGCAGGATTTCCGCACTCTTTTTTGCCTTTTGATAATAGCTATATTGGAATTGTTCATTCTCATCCTTCTGGCTCAGCTGAACCTTCTGTAACTGATTTGAATAATTTCTTTGGTTTAGTTTCTTTAATTATCCAATCTCCATATGACAATGATTCGATTTTTGCATGGGATAGTGGTGGCAATGCAATTCCACTATCTATCAATGATGAGCCTGAAACTGATAAAAACTGACAAAGCTTTATAACCATTTTAGAGGAAATTTTATTGGTTTGAATCCTCAATTAAAAAAATATTATATTTTTCTTGGTGCTTCACTAGTTTTCAGTATCGGTTTACAGATTGTTTTAGGCTATCTTGGTGTTCCTTGGTTTATCAGCATTGGATTAGTAATGGCAATCTTCATTTTACTTCCAATGTATATGCGTAGACGACAAATGGGTCAAATGGGAAATTATGGTGGCAGTTCCAGTGGAGCTGGCGGTGGTTTCTTTGGTTCTGGTGGACAAGGTGATTCTGGTAATGTTCGTTATGTTTGTCTTGTTTGTAACAACAAACACAAAGGTGGTTCATGTCCACGCTGTGGTTCAAAAATGCAACGAGCAGATTTTTAGATGAAAATGATTCTAGAAGATTTAAGAAAAAAAGCACTTTACCAAAACTCTATTGAGATTTGGATTGGTATTAGTGAAGAAAAAACCCTAGATTGGTTCAATACTGAAAATTATCAAAAATTTATTGCATTTCTTTTAAAAAATGAATTGAACATGAAACAAATGACAATTTGTTTTGATGAGTCAGATAATGCATCTTATGGTGGACACAGCAAAAAGGTATTTGCAAATAATTTGGCTGCAATCAATGAGGTAAATTCACACTGTTATTCAATAAAATTAAAAGATAGTGCAATTGAATTAATCAGAAAATTTGAACTCTAGATCAATTATCTTTTTAATTTTGGATTGATTATTGAATCTAAAGCATTTCCTATAAAGACAAATGCTAATCCTGTAATTGCAATCATTACCCCTGGTGGAACTATCCACCACCATAATCCTCTGGCTGCAGCTCCAAATGTATTGGCATCATGTAATATTTGACCCCATGTAGGAAATGAAGGATCTCCTAAACCTAGAAAACTCAATCCTGCTTCAGTAGTGATTGCTGCTGGTACTGAAATTGCAACACTTGCAAATGCATATGGTAATAATTGTGGTAAGATGTGTTTGAATATCATTTTTGAATCTTTTTGACCCATCATGGATGCTGCTTCCACATATCCTCTAGTTTTGATTTGCAGTGACATACTTCTTGATACTTTGGCAATTCCTACCCATCCAAAAATCATCAAAAATCCAATCATAACAAAAATGCTGTTACTAATTGTCACTGAAAGTATAATCAAAAATGGTAATGCTGGTAATGCATAGATCACATCATTGAATCGCATTAACGCTTCATCTGTTTTCTTACCCTTGAATCCCGAGTAAACTCCGTAAATTAATCCCATAATTACTGATGCTATTGATACTACAAGACCAATGAATAATGCTAGAGGTGTTCCCCACAACAATCCTATGGCTAAATCTCGTCTTAATTCATCAGTTCCCATGATTCCAAAAGCTTTGCCACCAATGATTAAATTGGATTCAACGATTTTGCTTTTATTATCAATTTCAATTACTTCAATTAAAAATACATAATTTCCTTTGAGTGGTTCATTTGTATCGTCTTTAGAAAAAACAATTTCTTCTGCAGATAATTTCTCAATGTTAAAATCAAATTTGTCATTTTGCAAAACTAATTCTTTTTTTAGCATTGCATCTGTTGAAAATATTTTGTCCTCATGAATTGTATCTGTACTTGAATATGGCAATGCTGATGAAATTAATTTCAACTTCATACCGTCAGGACGTAAAACACTCATTTCTAATAATGGTGAATCTGAATATTTTGCTGAATATGAATAAATAAAATCATTTGGGAATTGATCATATTCAAAATTAACATTGAATTGATATGATGATAAATTTATTTCATTATTTGAGAAATCATCTACTTTTGGATCTGTTAGTATTTTGTGTTCAGGAATTTTTTCTATTAAAAACAAATTTACCCAAACAGGAGTTGCTGCTTTTGGATACTCCATCCAACTTCCAGGATTGTTCCATTCTTGAAATGTCTCAACAGGAATAGTAGTAATTGTGAGTAATGATGTTGCAATTAGAATTGTGAGAATAATGATTCCTGCAATTCCCATTTTGCTTTTGAAAAATTCTTTTTTGATATCTTGAGATGAAATGCTGCTCATTTTGATTACTCCGTGTTTGTCCTAATTCTGGGATCAAAATATCCATAAAGTAAATCTGCAATGAATATGCTAACTAGGAAAAATACCGTAAGGATGTATGTTGCTCCAATAATTACTGGTAAATCCATGACTGTAATTGCTTCGAAATATAGTCTACCCATGCCTGGCCAATCAAATACTGCTTCTGTAATTATGGCCCCTCCCAATGAACCTGATAAACTAAGTGCTAAAATTGTAACAATTGGAGGTGCTGCATTTTTTAATGCATGTGTGTATGTGATTTTGCGTTGTTTGATTCCAATTGCTTTTTTTGCTGTAATGAAATCTTCTTGCATTATTCCTACCATAAAATTTCTTACAAGATATGCCCATGAACCAAAACCTATCATTACAATTGTAATTAATGGTAAAGTCATGTGATACAACAATGAACCAATGTAACCCGGGTCTGATGGTAAAATATCTGGAGTTGCCCTTGCTGGAAAAATTTGATATGTAAATGCAAATAGAAATATCATCAACATTCCTATCCACCAAACTGGAAAACTTGAACTGATAATTGCAAAACTAGATGTTATTCTATCCACTGTAGAACCAATCTTGCTTGCAGATAACGCTCCAACAAAAATTCCTATTATTGAAATTAAGATTGTAGCTGTAGTGAATAGTAAGATTGTTCTTGGAAGTTTTTCAAAAATAATATCTTTTACATCTGATGAGCCAACATCACTAGTAAGAAAAGTTGCCTGTCCAAAATCTAATAAAATTATTTTGTACATTGTCAAACCAACTCTTTGTGGAGAGTACCACGGTTCATCCAAACCTAAAGTTTTGATCCGTTCATCTGTTCTATCTTGAATATATCCTTCAAATTCTTGCACTGATGAAAAACTTTGAACTATTTCGGGATTTTCAGTAATTTCTGACCTGACTTGAAAAACAACTCCTTGTTTGAGTATGGTATCCATGTTGGAGCCAACAAGCATTATTGTGATTAGTAGTGTAATTAGTAAAACTCCAAACATTGTAGCTGCACGTTTGGCAATGTATTTTTTCATACTCAATAGTGATTTTTGTTAGAAATAGCTTATAATATTATTAGATTTTCAGCATGATATGAGTAGTCCTGCTACTATCAAAAAAGCAAAAAAACTAGTTGATGATGGCTGTGTTTCTCAAATTGAAGATGATTTGTTTCAAATCAGATCTTCTTCAGACCCTAACAAATCCTACTTTGTAACCTCTGATACTTGTGAATGTTTTGGATTCAAAAATTACTATAAATTTCATCACGGAAATGGACAAAAGGCTAATTGTTCTCATTTAGAGGCAATTAGAATTTTCAAAAAAGAAAATTCTGATTAATTTTTAATTACTTTAGGATCTATTTTTCCTACTAGTGCTTTATTTTTTGTAATAATAATTGGACGTAAAATCAATCCTGGATATTTTACCATGAGTTTGATAATTTCTGAATCTGATTTTTTATTTTCATCTAATTTCATTTCTTTGTATGTTTTGTCTCTTTTTCTAAGTAATTCAACTGGTTTTTTTCCTGTCATTTTAATTATTTTCTTTAATTCTGCTTCTGTAAATGGATCTTTGAAAAAATCTCTTGTATCTATGTCCATTTTCATTCGTTCAAATTCATTAATTGTTTTCTTGCATGTGATACAGGATGTTTTGTGATAAATTTTCAATTATTCTTATTTTTAAAATATGCCTTAAAAACTCTTTAATTAAAGAAATATTCAAATTCACCTATTTGTAATGATTAACTATGATTTGTGCTGCATGTGAAGGTAGAAAACACTTTGAATGTATCGATTGTATGAACAATCACAAAACACATTTGTGCAGCTGTGATTGTCATGATGAAAATACTCAACCTCATGAAGTAGGAAAATCACATTAATTTTTAAATTTCAGATCAATTTCCTTTGCTAGAATCTCTAATTCCTCAGTATTTCCCAATTTTCTATATGTTAGTTTTTCAATTGTTTTGATTATACTAATAGCTGCTCTATACTGTGGAATTTCTGGCTGGTTTAACTCTCCATACATCCCTATTCCTTGAATGTCATGTTTTTTAGCAAATCCAAGAATCAATCCATTAAATCCTGAAATTAATGATTTTTGAGGTGTTAAATTCAAATCCAATTTCTCCATTTGTTTTCTA
>REGF01000111.1 GCA_003702465.1 Candidatus Nitrosomarinus sp.
AGGTAAATCATCGTTAGTTTTGATATCATTTGGATTATGAAGTAAAAAATCCAATACACTATGAAATGGAATTTCATTGCTTTTACAAATTTGAAAAATTTTTTCATCTCTATTTTGTGCATAACTTGAAAAATCCTTATTGCTAAAGATTGCTTCAATCTTGTGTTTTTTAATAATTTTTTCTAAACTTTTTTCTATGTTGCCTTCAAGGACCTGTAATCTGGTTTCTTTTTTCTTGAGACTTTCATCTAAATCCATTAATGATTCATTTAGAAAATTCCATCTAAATTTTGAATTTTTTAATTTTTTCATTAAATTTGAATCATAAATAAAACATGGAATTACTTCATTTGAATTTTGAAGAGATTCAATTAATCCAATATTGTCCTCTAATCTTAAATCTCTATGAAAAAGAAATATGCTCCTTTCATACATATGATTTCTTTCTTTATTTCTATTGAATATCGAATTTAGAATCTAGGGTTTGACCCATGACTTTTAATGCATATCTACAAACGTTGGAGTTTAGTGTAAAGAATCCTCTAAATTTCCCGTCTTCATATTCTTCTGCAATCAAACCAAATGGTCCGTAAGGTCCTCTTGTAATGACAGTCCATACATTTGCTATGTTTGTATTACTGCAACTGAGAAATTCTGAATTTGGTATAATAACATCTGTTGGAATTACCTCGTCATCAAAATCTGCAATAATCCATACTTTTGGTATGCCTTTAACCATCTCTTGATATCTCTCTTTTACATAAGAAAATTTTGCAATCTTTTCAAATGTTGCTAGTAATGGTTCGTTATTATCTTGAGCATATTGCTCTATCATTTTACTAATGTGATAAAGTGGTTTTCTTTCAGCATCAAAATTATGATATCCTGCTTCAATAAATTGTTCCAATTGCCAAATTGGTAAAACATCATTATCTAGATCGTGCCATTCTGCTAATTGAGGAAATTCTTCCCAAACTTGATGTACAAAATCTTTATCTGTATATGGATTTTCCATGCAATATCTCTAATCAAATCAGTTATAAAATTATTTTTTGATTAATTCTAGTGCCAATAATTCTCAATAGTGAATAATAGTTTTTATTCTATTAGTGTTGAATTTATCATATGTCTCGATATGAAAAATTACTTCATATGTTAATGGATTATGAACCCACTGTAATACTAACTGCAATTAGTGATACTAAAGGAAATATTTTATGGAATACAATAAGGGATGATTCAGAAATAAAAATCCCCTTAGAAGAAATTAAAAAAACACTAGTTCGTGAATCTTCTGATTGGATTAATCGATGTAAAATTGAAGACTCTGATGATCTTGGTAGAGCAATGTATCATATTGCATCTTTTGAAAAAGTAAAACAAGTTACAATACCTCTGGATGCATTTCATATGTTATTGATATATGTCGATAATACTCCACTCAAAAAGACAAAAACAAAAAGTTATGGTCGTTATGTACAAATGGGCAAAATAATGTCTATTGTTGACTTTGTTAATACCTTTGAAGAATAATTATTGAAATATTTTTGGCACTAGATATCCTATTTCGAAGATTATATTAACCAAAATGACTGTTATCATTTAATGGAAAAATACGAACAACTTTTGAACATGATAATGGATTTTAATGAATCCGTTAGATTTGCAGCAGTATCTGATGCAAATGGAAATTTGCTTTGGAACAGTCAAAGAGAAGGAATTGCTAATATTGTTCCGATTGAAAAAACAAAAGCAACAATGTCTAGATCCAGGGGTGAATGGGATGATTACGCAACATCTGCAGATCATATTGGAAATGGATTGTACTCAATTACTTCCTATGCAAAAATCAAAAGAATCACTATTCCTCTATCTGATGGTAACATGTTATTCATTAGTGTAAACAACAAACCTATGAAAAATGCAAAGAACAAAAGTTACGGTCATCTTGTAGAAATGGGAAATATTCTTTCAATCGTTGAATTTGTAGATTCTCAAAATTTTTAGCATTTCAAAATAATGTGATTTCATGAATGATTTTGTTGCTAAATGCAGAAAATGTACTTCAAAAATTTTAATTCCT
>REGF01000044.1 GCA_003702465.1 Candidatus Nitrosomarinus sp.
TTAACAGCTCTTTTTGTAACATCTCTAGCAATAAGATAATGTTTTGCAGGGAAAATTATCATTTGATTAATTTTCTTTTTTTCTTTTAGAGATACATGATCAAGCATAGTAATTTTTTCTATTTCATCACCGAACATAGATACTCGAATTATATCTTCAGAGTATGCAGGAGTGATATCAATTGTGTCACCTTTTACTCTAAAATTTCCAGGTGCAACTTCAAGATCATTTCTTTCATATCTTGCATCAACTAGTTTTCGAATTAAATCAGTTCGTTTAATTTTTTCACCAGCACTAACAGGAATTGAAGAATCTTTCCATTCTTGAGGATTTCCAAGAGAATAGATACATGAAACAGTTGAAACAATAATTGTAGGCTCACCAGACAAAAGCATTGCCGTAGCTTCTAATCGCATTTTTTCAATTTTTTCATTGATTTGAGTATCTTTTTCTATGTAAGTATCTGTTTGAGGCAAATAACTTTCAGGCTGATAGTAATCATAGTATGAAACAAAGTAACCAACATTATTGTTTGGAAAGAATTGTTTTAATTCGGCATAGAGTTGTGCAGCAAGAGTTTTGTTATGAGAAATTACTAATGTGTTTTTTCCAGTTCTAGCAATAACATTAGCAACTGAAAATGTTTTTCCACTACCGGTCACACCAAGTAAAGTTTGAACTGATTTTTTTTCTACTCCCTTAACTAATTCATCAATAGCCTGGGGCTGATCACCAGCAGGAGCATAATCAGACACTAAATCAAATTTGGAAATTTGTTGCAACAGATACAATCACTGAAAACTGAATTTAAAGCAATGGTGATGTCAAAATAATTACCACTTAGGTTCATCAATCATTCGTAAACCACCATCAATTACTTCAAATCCCATTATCTTTAGAGTCGTTTTTGCAGTAGGGGAATCCCTTTCAAGAATTTTTTGAGCTAAAATTACCCTATCATTTGAATTCATGTGTTGTCCAATCTTATATTTTCCATGAAGTGATTGTGGAGTTACTTTAATGACAGATACAGCATCTAAAACACGCATATCAGGTTTCAAAGGATCATAATTTCCTTCTGGTTGGTATTTTTGCATTAATCCATTTA
This sequence comes from Candidatus Nitrosomarinus sp., assembly GCA_003702465.1. Taxonomy (GTDB): domain Archaea; phylum Thermoproteota; class Nitrososphaeria; order Nitrososphaerales; family Nitrosopumilaceae; genus Nitrosopumilus. Next base: position 1,109 of record REGF01000044.1, read on the forward strand.
ATGCTAAAGTCTTTTCGTTTCTATCAGAAACAAATGAACCAATTCCTTTGATAACTACACTGATGTACAATGTATCAGCTAAAGCTGCATTATGAGGATCTTCAAAATATGATGGTAAAAATTCTAATTCCCTATCAGCTTCAAAGCCAACTTTTTCATTTCTAGAAATATTATCTAGTTTTTCACCTTTAACATGAGAATGCATGTAAATAGCATTATTTAGAAAAACAAAATTCATTGGAATAATTTGTGGAAATCCATTTACATCAATACTAGAAATCCTACCAACATGCTCATCATTGAGAAATTCTTTAATTTTTTCAAATGATTTTATTTCAAGAACTCCAACAAGTTGCATGGATTAATTTTTTAAAATTATGTTATAAATGAAGATCAAATTATTATGAAAAATACATAAAATATGAGAAATTAACATAATCTTCATGGATGATCCATATCTAAATGATTTAAGAGGAGAATTCAATAGTTATTCAAATCAATTAAAAAAATTAAAAAAGAAACTTCTCAAAACAAATTCAATAGAAGAACAAGAGAAGATTATCAAACAAATTGATTCTACAGCAAAAAAAATGGAAAATAATCAAAAACAATCAGTCAAAGTGACAAAATCAAGGTTAAAAGAAAGAAAGAAAAAATCAAAAAGATAGATTATTCAGAATCCAGGTCTTTTGATAATTCCTTTAGTTGTAATATTTTACACCCAAATTCATTACATTCAGTCTTCATTTCTTTACTCATAGTAAATAATTACAAAAAATACCAAAAATACAGAACATTCTAAAAATTGACTTTATTGATTCAAACTTTTCATTAATGTAAATTCCTAAATTTGACATTAATTTGATGGAAAATAATGGAGCATAATGAAGAAACTGAAGAAGCCACAAATCAGGTAATCAATCTTTTAGAAGAATGGGGTTCACAATCTAAATTTATCTGGTTTAGGGAATTACATAGAATTACAGATATCGATAAAGGATTACTTCGAAATATTCTCAATGAATTAAAAAAATCAAGGGAAATCAAAGAAATGCACGGAACTAATAACAGAATATTTTTTTGTCTTAGAAGATATTACATAAAGTGTAGAGATGTAGAATTTAGATTCAAAGGAAAAGAAATCATGTTAAGGGATGGTAGCAAAACAAAGATCATTCAAGGGTCAACAAATTCCACGGAGAGAACAAGAAAAAGATTACTTAAACAGGCCACTAAAAGAAAATCAAAGCAATCAGCAAAAAAGAAAAATCAACATAATTCTCGAAATCGCTAAAAATCTTCAGATTGTCGTCTCATAAATTTTGATTCAGCACGTTTAATTTTTTCAGATTCTGCAACATCTTCAGTCATATCATATAGATGATGTAACTTCATGTCTGGAACTAATTCATCATTTTTTTCATCGTTCAAATCTATTTCAATGTTAGATAAAATTTCCAAATTTTCATCTAAAATGTCAAGACATTTTTTTACAGTATCTGGCAAATCGTCATTCATAATGATACGTAAAATTTTCACAATAAATTGTGTTATAACAGTTTAGGATTAACCGTATTTTTCTTTATTTTTCTGACGTAATGCAGGCATAACATGACTTGCAAATTTATCAATTGAGCCAAAGTAATTCTTACCCCAGAATCTAATAACAAAGTGATTAACACCAGCTTCCATGAATCTCTCAAATACAGGAATGATATCTTCAGGAGTTCCAACTGCAGTTGATGAACGGGCAATAGGATCTGGAATTTTAGTTGCAGCCTCTCTCATCTTAATAATCCAATCTTGATTAGACATTGAATATTCTGTAAAGTATTTTACAAAATCAAATCCTTCAATTTCTTTTAAATCGTGGACTCTCAAAATTTCAGGTTTAAACAAACTAACTTTAACAGCTTCTTTCATTTTTGCCCATGAGGCTTCTGCATCATCTGAAAAGTAAACGTCAATGTCTAAAGCCATTTCAAAATTATCTTTATCTTCTTGGCTTCTTCCATATTTGTCCATAGCAGTTTCAATTTGGATACGATGGTCTTCAAATAATTCAGGAGTATAACCAATTGGCAACCAACCTTCACCAAGTTTACCAGTTAAATCTAATGTTCGTTTTCCACCAGATGCCATGTATGTTGGTGGATGTGGTTTTCTAATTGGCGGAGCTTGTAAACATGCTTTTTCTAATTTGTAATATTTTCCTTCATAGTCTACAGTATTATCAGGATTAGAATGATAGAGTGTTTTAATTACCTCAATTTGTTCGGCCCATTTTGAAACTGGTTTTTCAAATGGAATACAAAATTCTTTAAGATTTTGTGCTTCACCTGCACCAATTCCAAGAATTGCTCTACCTTTAGAAACCCTATCCAAAGTAATTGCAGCTAAGGCAATATTTGATGGATGTCTTCTAATGGCGTCAGTTACACAAGTTCCTAGTTCAACATTATTTGTTACTGCAGCAATTGCAGATAACATAACCCATGGATCTAAAACAGTTGCATTTTTCCATTGTGGGACATTTGTATGGTCCATATAGAAAATTGAATCATAACCAGTTTTATCAGCAAGCATACATGCTGTTAGAATCTGATCTTCAGTATATCCTGCTCTAGCAACATTTAGTCCATTTTGAATACCAAATTTGAGATTTTTATGTGCCAATTATCATGACTTTAAATCATTATAATAAAAAGTTTGGCGAAGCTGCCAATATCGCAGTTTGTAAATAAAAGAAAAAGAAGTAAAAAAGAAGTTTTTTAGAGATTACCTGCTTTGATATCTTCAAGACATTTTACTACATCATCTTTTGATATTGGTATTGGATTTGGATCCAAGTGTCCTTTATCAGTCATGACGGTGTCAGCAGCTTCAGAAACATCAGTTTTGAGTTCTAATTTATCAAAACCAAGTTTATCCATTGCTTCTTTGAATCTATCATAGAAGATTGATTTGTTATGTTTGTGTGCAACTGTTGTACAAGATGATAAGGAATAACCATGTGGTACACCTTCATTTGAGAAAACATAAGACAAAGCATGTCCCAATGTTGTAGAACAATTTCCGAATCCCATTCCAGATAACATTGATCCGTATGGATAATTTTCTGGTTTGTCATTCATGATTGCATCATAAAGAATCTCAAATGCTTGTTTACAGAGAGTTCTAGTCAAGTCATTACCTAGTTTACTATCGTAACCTTCAGTAGCTTGAGCACATGCATCACAGACAGAATTTTTGATAACTTGTTCTGGAGTTCCATCCATAAAGTAGGAATCAACTACAGCCATGTCAGCTAAGAATCTGTCTTCACGTAACAATTTCTTTTTTCCATCAAATTTTAGAACACAATAAGTTGTCATTTCAGCTCCAGTTCCAAATGTTGTTGGAATTAGAATTTTCTCTTTTTTCATTTCAGGTGCAGCATATTTTACTACATCCATAGAACTTCCACCACCGAGTCCAATTAGAACTGAAGGGTTTTTGTCTTTGAATTGAGAAATGACAGTATTGACATCATCAATTGATGGTTCAGGTTTTACTTGATCATACAACATATAATCCTGAATTCCCATTTTGGCCAACCATTTGTCAGACAATGCTGGAGGGACGGTTGTTACAACCAGGGCATTTTTTGGATATTCTGTTTCACCAAGTGCATTTTCTCCAAAATTGATAACTTTTGGAATGCGTACTGTATGCATAAAAAAACACCATTGGTTTGTTTATTATATCTTACAGTAATGTAGATCATATGATAATTGAGAACTTTGAAGAATTAGCTATTACTGAAAAGAAAAAAGATTGTTTAGAGATTTTAGAATCAGGGCTTCAAGCAGCAAATCCTCACAACATTTTACCAAATTATGTTACACCAAATGAAATTAGACTAAATGGAAAGAGAGTAGACATTTCCAAATATTCTAACATTTACACAGTGGCATTTGGAAAAGCAGGAGATTCTATGACTAGAGCAATTAATTCAATTATTCCAATTAAAAGCGGAATTATAGTAATATTAAAAGGTTCAAGATCAAAAATTAAGGGTAAAAAATTTAAAATTTTTAATTTTAGTCATCAAAAACCCGAAAAATCAAGCGTAAAGGCAGCAAAAGAAGTGATGAAATTTGTGGAAAATAAAAAAAATAAAGAATTAATCATTTTTCTTGTATCAGGAGGAGGTTCATCATTACTAGCAATGCCAGATGAAATTACATTAAATGATAAAATTCACGTTACGGATTTACTATTAAAATCAGGTGCAACAATTCAAGAATTCAATTGTATTAGAAAACATCTATCAAAAATCAAAGGTGGAAAATTATTACAAAATATGAAATGTGATGGAATAAGTTTGATTATGTCTGATGTTGAAAATGATGATTTATCATCAATTGCTTCAGGAACAACATACATGGACAATACAACTTATCAAGATGCAATGGACATAATAGAAAAATATAGATTAAAAAGAAAAATCCCTATTGAAGTTTTACAAGTTTTAGGTAATGGATTACATAATCAAAAACCAGAAACGCCAAAAAAATCAAAGATTGAAAATTTCATTATTGCAAATAATAACAATTGTTTAGAATCAATGGAAAAAACAGCAAAGGAAAAAGGATACAAAGTTTCAAAAATTCAAAATTATGGAGATATCAAAATAGTAGTCAAAAAGATATTAGAAAATATTTCTGAGGAACAAAATTCTTGTTTAATTTTTGGGGGAGAACCAACAGTTAAAGTATTAGGGAAAGGTCAAGGAGGAAGAAATCAAGAATTAGTATTAAGAATATTAAAAAATACACAAAAATTCAAAAAAATCACGATTGCATCAATGGGAACAGATGGAATAGATGGAAATTCAAATTTTGCAGGAGCAATCATTGAAAATATCAAAATAGATTTGAATGTCATGAAAGAGTTTTTAAAAAATAGTGATTCAGCAAGGTTTTTTCAAAAACAAAAAGGAAATATCAAAACAGGTTATACACACACAAATTTAATGGATATAGGCGTAATTTTGAAGTAAATTTTCATCGCTGTCTTTCATAAAACTCTACAGGATGATCAAATTGACGATTATAATCAACTTCTATCCAAAATTTTTCCTCATCGATTTCCTTACCTTCTGAAATCCAAACATTTAGAACTTTTTGCATAAACATTTGAGTGGTAGTATCAATTTGGGGTCTAACTCCGGTTTCATTTTCTATACGGTCTCGTTCTTGTTTGAATTTTGTTAATAAATTTTTTAGATGTTTCCCATTGATACTAGCAGCCCGATTTCTTTTGGCAATTTCTAAATCTTTTCTAAAATTTGATAAAAACCCCATATCTAAACTAGAATAGTTTTTTTAAAAATATTTACTTAAAAGAATTTTTTATTAAATTACTCAATCAATCTGTTGTCTTCTTTGATTGTATTTAATACAAGATGAGTTAAGGTATTTTCAACATTAGATATTGCAGAGATTTTTTTGATGAATTCACTCAACAATTCACGATTTTTAAATTTTGCAATTATCACCATATCTGCATCTCCAGTAATATCATAAACCGCTACAACATTATCATTTTGTGCAATTTCATTTTCAATATCTAACATTTTGCCTTTGTTTGTTTTAATTTCAATTATTGCAGTAATATCAAATCCAAGTAATTCATGATTAAGACGAACTGAATATCCTTGGATAATTTTTTCTTCTTCAAGTTTTTTTATTCTTGAAAGAATTGTCACAGTTGAAACTCCCAATCTATGAGACAATTGTCTGGCAGATTGTCGGCCATCTACTGAAAGATGTTTTAAAATTTCAATATCCTTATCGTCCATTATAGATTATATTTACATCAAACAAATATTTAACAATATAGTAGAAATTTAAAAAAATTTAATTTGAAACACAATATTTGTTATAAAGATTAAATTAAAAATCACAATTAGTTAAATATCTTAAAATAGATTTTGAAGTATGATTGGAGTTGGAATTTAATGTCTACAGCATATGTTCTCATTAATTGTGATTTAGGTTCAGAAGAATTTGTGATTTCAGAACTAAAATCTATTGAAGGAGTAACAGAAGTTCATGGAACGTTTGGTGCATACGACATACTTGCAAAAGTACAAGCAGATTTGGTTGAAAAATTAAGAGAGACAATAACCTGGAAGATTAGAAAAATTGTCAAGATAAGATCAACATTAACTCTAATGGGCATTGAAGGACAAGGTTGATTAAACGATAGAAAAATATCATTAAATAATAATTTAAAATAGTAAACATTTGTTTCATTCAAATATTTTATTATAAACATTAATTAAGTAAATTTACAAAATGGTTTAAGTTTGATTATAACTACTAGTAGTCATGAGCTACTGTGTAGAATGCTTCGATACTGCAGAAGTATGTTTCTGTGAATTGGAAAAAGTGATTCTTAGTGAATACGTTGATGGGATGAGAGAATGCTCAGAACTAAAATGCTATTGTAAGAAACACATTCCCAAAAGGTGATTTTTTGGATATCAATCCAAAATTCACCATTTGCATATTTTGTAATAGAATATTTGAAGAATGCATATGTAAATGCAGTTATTGTAATCAAAGAGATTCATGTGAATGTGTTTTATTTGATTCAATGACAGGAGGATAAACAAAAATAATAAAATAAAAAAGATCAGATTTTTATTTTATAATTACGTAATTGTATTGTAAGCCAACACAGTATCCATTGTCACAAATTCCCCATCGTGTTACTGGTGTAAGCCTACCTGCTACATTACGTAAAGGATGTGATTAGTTGGCTTATTTTTCCTTTGTTAAAAATTTAAAAAAAGAATGAATGAATTTTCATTTTAATCTAGAAATAATTTTAATATTATTTATGATAAGTAAAGATTTGAAAACTTCAGATAGGTAATTAGAATTGAATAAGATATCCACTGCAATCAATTCAAATTATCTATCTAATGACGGTTCAAAATCATATTTTATTTAAAATCAATTTCAAATATTTGTGAATAATTTTTCAATTATTTGAATAAAAATTAAGAAAAGCGATAGTACTAGTTAAATGTCATTTTGAAAAATTATGTTTGGTAATGTCTACCAATCCATTGTTTGTAAGGACACTCTGATGGTGAAGGACAATACAACCAGGGAAACGTGGGAATATAGAAAGTGAAAGAATAACTACGTTTTCCGATTCTTCATCACCATTTTTTTAAAATTTTGTAAAAAATTAAACATTTGATAAGAAAAAAACAAGAGAATTTGAAATATCATAATCATGTATAGTGGGTAATGATGTTCCAAATTCAAGAATCATGTAAAGAGCGAAAATGTGGTTGTAAAGACCATGAAAATCAAAAAACTAGGCGTGGAAATATGAGAAAATAATTGCTAGAAAAACAATTTAATCCAAATTTTGTGTATAATGGGATTGTTCATTTTTACATGGATAAAAAAGGGTATTCAAAAGAGAAAGCAAACGAAATAGCCCAAGCAATTGTAAAAAGAGAAATTCAAAGAAGAATTTGTAAAAATGAATCATGTAAACATTTTTCCTACGACCACATTAGAAATGAAGAAGTTTGTTTAGTGGCGGATTGTAGATGCAGAGAATTTACTAAATGAGGATTTAAAGCAATTCAAACTTTACCATGTTGATAGACAATCTTATCTAATTCCAATAAGGATATTTTCCTGAGATGAAAGACGACAAAATGAAAATACTGTGCAAATGGTGTAATGTCCCTACACATTGTCACATAGTTAGTGAGGAAATAGCTGAACATCAGGGGGCATATGGGATTGATGATGTAAAGATGGCTA
>REGF01000045.1 GCA_003702465.1 Candidatus Nitrosomarinus sp.
CATTTGCGATTATCAGTTCAAAAAGATTTGTTGGTGACAAATCAACGACATTAGATAACATTGCTTTGATAGGATCCATATGAGTGACTAATACAACATTTTGATCAGGATGTTTTTCGATTATTTCATCAACTATTGAAGAAACTCGTTTTTTGACATCAGCAAAAGTTTCGACTCCATTATGAGCAATTTCTAATTCGCCATTATAGAATTTCAAAAAGACATTCCCATGACTTGAAAATATTTCATCATATGGAACACCAGTAAATTTACCCATATCAAGTTCAATTAGACGGTCATCAATTTTGACATCAATTGAATTATGTTTACCTACAATTTCAGCAGTATGTTTTGCTCTTTGAATTGGACTAGAATAAATTGCAGAAATATTCATGTGTTCAAGTAATTCAGCAGTTTGTTGAGCTTGTGTAATACCCTTATCAGTTAATGGAACTCCTGGAGTTCTACCAGACAATACTCTTTCAGTGTTATTTTTTGCCTGACCATGTCTAAGAAAAATTATTTGGCCCACTATGTTCAAAAGATCAAATAGAGATAATAATAACATTGTCAGGCAATAAAATATGAAAGTTGGAATAATTGGAGGAACAGGTGGCATGGGAAAAGGTTTTGCCTTAAGATGGTCACAAAATCATGAAGTCATAATTGGTTCAAGAGATGCAACAAGAGCATCAGAATCAGCAGTTGAAATTACAAATATTGCTAAAGAAGCATTTGGAGAAATTAAAGGAACAATTACAGGAAATGATAATCTTTCTGTAGCAAAAGATAGTGATGTCTTAATTTTATCAATTCCTTATGAAAATATTGATTCAGTATGTTCTGGAATCTTATCAGAAATCAAAGATAGTTGTGTAGTAGTATCACCAATTGTACCAATGACAAAAACAGATGTTGGATTTGAGTGTGTTTCAATTAAAGACAACAAACCATTTTCATACAAACTTGTTTCAAATCATATGAAAGATAAATCAAAATTGGTTTCAGCATTTCATGTAATATCTGAGAAAAAATTGATTAATCCTACACTAGAATTAGATTATGACATCTTTGTTTGTGGAGATGATAAAGAATCAGTTCAAGTTGTCAATACACTAATTGATGAAATTAAAGGATTAAGATCAATTTACTTGGGACCAATTGAACTATCATATCTAGCTGAAATGTCCACACCATTGCTACTTAATGCAATGATTAGAAATAAAATTAAAAATCCAGGCATAAAAATCATTTAAGTCTGTATTTCATTAAACATGAGTCACGAATATCATAGAAGAGGCAGAAATTGGTTTACAGCAATTGGTGCTATGTTTTGTGTAATGGCAACAATTGTTTTCATTCAGCAATTATTAATTTGGGGACCAGAATTTGTAGCGGACTTTTTAGTAAATGAGGAAGTTACAAATGAAAAAGTATCAATGGGAATGCTAGCATTCGGGATTTTTATGATAGCATTGGGATTTAGAAAATATGAACAAAAGAGATGAATTTCTAAAGTCACAAAAAATTTTACGATTATGCACTATTGACAAAAATAAATTTCCACACATTACACCTGTATGGTATAGGTATAGTGGAAAAAAAATCCATATTGGAACAAATTCTAAAAGTCAAAAAATAAAAAATATTCAGAAAAATAACAAAGTGTCATTTTGTGTAGATATAGGAGTAAATGCTCCAGATATTTACGGAGTCATGTCTAAAGGAACTGCCAGCATTATAGTAGAAATGCCAAAAACAAAGACTATTGCAAAAAAAATTCTTTTAAAATATTTTAAAACGATGGAAAATAAATCAGCAAAAGAATTACTAGATGACACAGATTGTATTATAGAAATTATTCCAGAAAAATTTTCAGTTTGGAATTATTGAGAAACAAACTCTTCAATCTTATTCATAGCAGAATCTAAAATTTCAAGACTTGGAAGATAAACAAGTCTAAAGTGTCCAGTACCATATTTTTCTCCAAAACCAGAACCATGAACAGTTAGAACACCTTTTGATTCCAATAATTTTGTGACAAATTCTTTATCACTTCCAAATCTATTGTCTTCAATTTTTGGAAATGCATAAAATGCACCTTTAGGATTTGGACAAGAAAGTCCAGGCATTTCATTAAGGCGTTTAACAACTAAATCGCGATGTTTTTTCATTTCAGAAACAAAATCATTGATATAATTTTGTGGTCCACGTAAAGACTCCAAAGCAGCATGTTGAACTGGAAGACTAGTTGCAATTCTTACTCTAGCAAGTTTAGGAAGATGTTCACGTATTGATTCAAGTTGAGGTGATTGGTTAAATGCAATATAGCCAATTCTCCATCCTGACATTAGATGAACTTTAGAAAAACCATTTAGAATTATGACAGGAGAATCACCAGCAACCTTTCCAATTCCTACGAATTTATCATCAAAAATTATTTGATCATAAATTTCGTCACAAATGATATACAAATTATGTTCGTTTGCAATATCAACTAATTCTTTGAGTGCATTTTCATTAAATACCACACCAGTTGGGTTATTTGGACTGATTAAACAAATTGCAACAGTTTTAGATGTAATTTTAGATTTAATGTCATCAAGATCAGGAGTCGAATTATTTAGATCCACAGAAAATTCAACTGGTATGCCACCATGTAATCTAACATACGAAGCATACGGAGGATAATATGGTCCAGGTAAAAGCACTTCATCACCTTCTTCAACAATTGAAGAAATTACCATGTCAAGTCCTTCAGAAACACCATTTGTAATTAGAACATCATCAGCTGTTATAGAAAGTCCTTTTAGATTTTCTTTTTTTGCAATCTCTTCGCGTAATTCTAAAAGACCTTCAGATGTTGAGTAATAATTTTCACCTTTATTGATAGAGTCGATTAAAGCTTGTTTAACATTATCCGGAGGTTGAAAACCAAACTGTACAGGATCACCAATGTTTAGATAATCAACAGTCATTCCAGATTGCTCAACTTTTCTTGCAGCTAATACAATATCTCTAATTGCATATTCAACACCCATTACTTTTTTGGAAACTTTCAATGTATCTAGACAGATATTTACACCTGTTAAAATCTTAATTGTTTGGACTCGTGGCTCAGCCTGGATAGAGCAAGCGGCTTCGAACCGCTAGGTCGAGGGTTCAAATCCCTTCGAGCCCTTTAGATTATTTTATTAATCAAATAATTTGCCTGAAAATTAAATGAAAGTATCAGCATTCAAAATTGGATTTGTTTTAGTTGTAATTGGAATGATTTGGATTTCAGTGATTTTCAATGAAACAGAAAAAAACCATGATTCAGCAATATTAAAAAAATCAAGTTCAATGGAATCAAAATTAGAATTCTTAGGAGAAGATATTGGATATTACAAAGTATACATGCCTGAATTTACTAAAGAAAACGTCTTTGTTCAAATTTTAGATAAAAATTTGAATGTGATTCAAGAACAAAAAATCAATACAAAATTTTCAGTAGGTTATTTTGATTTTGATAAAGATGGAATTTATACAATGAAAGTTTCAAATATTTCAGAAAATTCAATAATTTTACAAACAGAATTTGGAAATACTCATTCACAAAAAATGATTGCACCTGGAATAATGATAGTTTTAGGATCTGTGATAATTATGTTAATTTCTTATCTAAAAATTAAAAATTACAATATTGAGCATCCAGATGAGAATATTTCATAAATCTGAATGCATTGAATAGTGTGTCCAAAAGTTAGAACAATATTAAAAATTAACCAAGTTGAAAAGAACAAAAATGCAATTATTGAGAAAGGTAAAAAGAATTTCAATTTTGTATGTTCCCTATTTTTAATAATTAAAACAGCTCCAAAAGATGCAAGAACTAAACCAAGTTCAAGTGGTTGATGAGACCAGGAAATTAGTCCATCAATTCCATAAAGATCATGAGATAAAGAATCACCAAATCCAGAAATAATTTGAATAATAGAGCCAATTATTACTAAATTAATTCCAGTTTTTAGTGAACCGTGAACAGATTTTCTTACTAACAATACTAATCCCATGGTGGCAGCTATAGCAGTCATAGTCACTCCAGAATATACTACAATGTGAGAAGGACTCCAAAAGAATTCTGGTTCTTGAAGAATGTGGGAGATTGCATCCCAAAATCCAGCTGAAACAATAACAACAGGTCCAATTACTGCTAGTATAGATATGACAGAAACAAGTGTAGTAGTTTTTACAGTTAATGAATTTGAAAATTTTTGAAGTAATTTCATTTTATTTTTCTGAAAAAAATAGACTATTTGAAATATTGGAATAGTAATTTTTGATAGAATTAACCATTATGCGTAATTGTAGGAATTAACTATATTAGATCATTAAGTCTGGATAAAGTATGAGTCCAGGAATAGGATTAATGAAGAGAAGGTTAGAAAAAGAAAAAGATGCAATAGCATTAGCAATTTCAGGAATTGCTAAAGAATATGATAAAAATCCTGAAGAACTCAAAACTCTAGAAACAAAATACCACAGTGATGCTGGAGATTGGTATGTAGCACTGGGATGGGATGAAAAAAAGGCAATAGTCAAAATGGATTCAGTTTTAGGAACAATAACCGAAATTAATGAAATTTAATTTATTAAAATAAGATTATAATTGGAATATTTTGTAGTATATCGATGGATATTACAATTGAACCATGGAAAAAATTAGTTATTCATGAAATTATCGAGTATCAATTTGATGATTGGGTTAAACAAATTGCGTTTAGTGCACGATCATCAGGAGGAGGTATTCCAACAATGCAGTGGACAAATGGAATTGTTTTTGCATCTTCAAGTTTACCAACTACAAATGCAACTGTTGAAGAACAATTGAAGGGGATTTTACATTGGTCATCAGTATCATTTGCAATTAAAGAAAAATTTGAGAAGCAAATTGTTAAAGAAAATGCAACGATAAATCTAGTAGATGTCAGTGTCAATGAAATTTTTAATAAATTATCAATTGAATTAAAGGCACAATCAAAATATACAAATTCAAAATCTGGCTAAAATCAATGAATATTGAAGAAGAAATCAAAAAATGTGAAATTTTTTCAAAGCAAATTAAACAATATGATCCTGAACCATTCTATGTAAATTATTTTTTCATTAAATATCTTAATACAATTGAAAATATAATTAATGGAATTTTTGAGGAAGCAAATACAGATTTTGGATTATTTGTGACAGGTAAAATTACTCAAAAAAAATTCAACGACAAAGCCAAAATTAAACAAGATTTTGATGCATTGGAATTTTATGAATGGTTTTCAAACAAATATGAAATAGAACACAAAAATCCATATCCAAATTTAATGAATAAAATTCTTCAATACAAAAAGACTAACGAAAAATTACCAGAAATTAAAATCATGATTAGAGCAATTGAAAGATACAAAGATGACATTTATCAGGAAATTAATGTAGATTTAAAAAATAAAAAAATTATTTCAAAAGAACAATTAGAAATCGAGATAAGAAGACAATTACCCGTATTTTTAGAGATAATTAATAAAAAAAGAAATACCAAAGATGAGCCAAAAGTTTCTAAAAAGAAAATAACATCTTCTGCGTTCTTAACTTTAGAAGATGGTCAAAATATTGAAATTATGTATTTGTGTCAAATTTACACGCCTGTAATTAGACGATTAATTGATGAATCAAGAGAGATGATTAAAGAAATTAAAAATTCAAAAATTTAAGTAAAAATTATTTTTTCCTATTTTGCAATCGTCTTTCCATTCTTGATTTTCCTTCATCAAATTTTGTACGATCTTCATCTGTTTTCAAGGCTAAAGTTGGAACGGGAATAGGTTTTCCATTTTGACCTAATGCAACAAATGTAACAAAAGCAGTAGCAGTAATTGTTCTAATTCCAGTTACAATATCTTCAGCTTCTACTTTAACTTCAATTTCCATTGAGGAATTATGAACATAATTAATTCGTGCATTTAAGAAAAGTACATTTCCAACAAAAACAGGTTTCAAAAAATTTACACTGTCTAAGGATACTGTTACTGCATTAGATTGAGAATGACGCTGTGCAACTATTCCTGCAACCATGTCAATATTTTTTAAAATTTCACCACCAAACACATTTCCAGCTGGATTTGCATCAGAAGGGAACATCCTAACAATTACTTCAGCATGGGATTCAGATGGGGTTTTTTCAGATTTAGTAGAATTTTCTGAGGACATTTCTTATACAATCATATCTGAACATTCATCCAATTTAATTTGATCAGTCAATAATAGATTATTTGAAATATTTTTTTAGGTCAATTTTATCAATTTTAGGAATTTTTGCCATTTCAAATCCTTCTGGACGTTTAGATGTTGAACGTGTTGCATCAATACCCATTTTAGCAGTTTGTAGTTTCTTTTGGTCACTTGAGGGATCGAGACTAGAACCACGCACATTTTTAATAATTACTAAATCCTTATCGGCTTGGAATCTAGTTGCCATTGCATATTCAACAGATTCAGCATTGTTTGGATCAATGTCATCATCAACAACAGTTACTTGTTTAAGTGAACGATGAGATTCAAACGTTTTTTTAATAATTTTTTTAGCATCTGAATCAGTTTTCTTTTTAATTTGAACAACAGCATGTAACCAATTTGAACCTCCATTTGTCATAGAAACCTGTTTGACTTGTGAAAAAGCTTTTTTCAATTCTCCATTTAGTTTAGATTCAATTGGCATTCCCATTAACAAACGATGTTCACCATAACCAGATAAAACATCATGGAAGATAGGATTATTTCTAAAAAATAAATTCTCAATTTCAAAAATTGGTTGAGATCTTTTATGATCATAAGTTTGAAGCATTTCAACCATCCATTCTGGATGTACTTTATCACGTAAAATTTTTCCCTCCATTACAATTTCTGATCCGGATGGTACATTCAATCCAGAAAAGGGAAGTGTTGATAAAGTTAATTTTCCACCTAACAAAGAATTTGCAATATCAATTTCGTCTTTTCCCCAATCAAATTGATAAGCACCAGCAATGGATATTGCAGGATGAACACCAACAGTAATAGCAACTTTGAGATCTTCACCATGTTCTTTTGCATCAACAAAACATCGATGCAAATGACGACCTTCAACCATTCTTATTGAAAGATGTGTTTTATCAATAGGCATCATCCTATGAAAAGAGGAATTTTGTTTTCCGGTTTCAGGATTTTTGGCATAAGCAACTGAAGAAGTAATGAAAGGTCCTGATTCTTTTTCAAAATGAGTAACAATTGGCATCAAATTGATGTTTTTTGATTTATTTTCCATAAATTTTCCATTAGGCACAATTTTTGGGGCTTTTGAGTTTTTTATTGCTGAAATTACTTTTTGATGGATATTATTTTCTGTACCTCCAACTGCTAGGGCAAACCTATTTCTGGTTCCAACCAAGTTTGATACTAGTCTGAAATCACTTTCTTTGATATTTTCAAATAATACTGCATGGGATTGATCTACTTTAGCAGTAATTCCAGCAATCTCATATTTCGTTGAGACTTTGGTTTTAATGGTTTTAAGCTCTTTAATTTTTTTAACTTTTGAAATATAATCTCTTAAATCACTCATTTTCTATCATTTCCATTACTTCAGACATTAAGGCTTTTGCGGTTGATGGTTCTAATTCATTTTTAACAAATATTGATACTAGTGCAATACCCTTCATTTTCGTACTGATTCGTTCAGAAATTAATCTTAAAAATAATGATTCATTTTTTGATGGGATTATAGTTGTTGTAGTTGGAGTAGGTCCAGTTGCCAAAGAAATAGTCATTGAACCAATCTTATCCTTATCCTCAGAAACTGAAATAAAAAATCCATTTTCAAATTTTTGAGTTCTTAAAGAAAAAGTACGATTTTCTAATTTAACAATTTTATTTAGAAATCCATTTAAAGAATTCAATAATTTTCAAACTAATCTTATGCTTTTAATGCTATTCATTGATTTTCTGGATTTTTTTTACACTTTTTTTCATGCTTATCAATAAACACATAGAGTTTACCACAAAATTGACAAGCTGTTTTTTCTTTACCTTTTGTTGTTGTTTTAGTTGTTTTTGCTTTAGTTGTTTTTGCTTTAGTTGTTTTTGACTTTGGTTTTCCGGCAGCTTCAGCAACTAATTCTTCTTCCATTGCAGCAATAGAGTTTGTTTCTACCTCCTCTGCAGAATCAGCTTCTACTCTTGCACGAAGTTTTGCTTTGTACTTCAAATTTCGTGGTTTTGTTCTTAATCTATATCCACAACAAGGACACCAAAGGCCTTCCCATTTAATGAAAATTTCACAAATTTGACATCTTCTTTGTCCAGATGCATATCTACCTGTTCCAACTGGTTTTTGAGCTTTATATCTAACACAGATGCCTTTGCATGTCATTTTAGTATTTTATATAGAAATTGTAACTATATAAGCATGGATCGCTAAAAATTATAAAAAATAAAAATTAATAATAAAATTATTACAAGTTTTTTTATAAGAGAATTATAATTTTCAAAAAAAATAAAAAAAAAGACAATAAATAGTTATAGATAATTTTTTAATGATATTTTCTTATTTGATTACAAATTTGTGTAATTTTTTAAAATTAAAAAAATATTTTTGAAACAATTATGGAATCACACAAGTGTTTGTTGCTTCATCAAATACAGTTCCAGCTCCACATTTTGAATTAGTTTGAGTGCCTTCTAAAAGACAAGTGTTTGTTGCTTCATCAAATACAGTTCCAGCTCCACATTTTGAATTAGTTTGAGTGCCTTCTAAAAGACAAGTGTTTGTTGC
>REGF01000046.1:0-2601 GCA_003702465.1 Candidatus Nitrosomarinus sp.
ACATTATATTTTTGAATTTTCAAAGCTATAAAAATGTCAGCATATTTGTTAGCAGTTAGCACTTTTAGTAATACTGATTTAAAAGAAATGCTTAATGACTTGATAAATAATAATTAATTGAAGATGGTTTATTCATATCAAGTAATAAAATTTCAAACAATTTCATTCGTAAATGGAGTTCATTGGTCTCAATCTGTTGGAGACAAAGGAATTTTGTACAAATCACTTAAAGATCCATTTTCAAAAATTATCGTCCAGTCACTTAACGGTTCCAAAAAATTATACCATATTCCAAAAGACAGAACAGTTGTTGTAAATAATGATGCTGTTCACTTTCTGGGCGAGCCAGCTTAATCAATTCTCAACAGTGAGTTATATCAAATTCAATTTATATCACTAATTTTCTGGAAAAGTTATGCTAGATCTAACCAAAAAAGTATTTGGAGATATAATGACTCAGGAAATAATTGGTTCAGAACCAGTAATTACTGAAATAAAAATAAAATTTGAAAATGAGCTTAAAAAATTAGAAAAAAATTTAGAAACAATTTCAAAAGAAAATTTAGAAAATCTTTTAGAACAACAAAAAATTTCTCAAAAACATGTGAATACTAGACCTGGAGCTATGGCTTTAAATCAATCTAAAATTCAAATGTTTAATCACTATAACGAAATGTATCTTAAAAAAATTGATGAAAAATTTACTACTTTTTAGAATCATCAACTGATCTTACAAAACCACCATCAAACTTTCCGTGATATTCATCAACTTCTTCAGTAGTATTTTCATCATCTGGTGAATCATCTGGTGGTTTAACAAATCCTCCTTGAATTGAATCTGGTGGTGGGATTTTCTTTGATTTTCCTAATCCTATAGTTGTAATTATTACAGAAGAAAGAATTATGAAAAATATCATTTGTGGATATGCTTCAGCATTTGGTAATCCCATAGTTATTGGATAAGTTGCAAGTACTGCAGCTGCTAATCCTCTTGGAATCATTGAATTTGTAACTGATTTATCTAATCTCGAAAATCTTTTTGTTAATACAGCTTTTACTACACCTGCCCTACCAACAAAAACTGCTACAGTAATTACAATTCCAAATATCATATATTCAATTTGTCCAAATGTTGCCATTAATCCAACAAATACAAAGAAAAATGATCTTACCAAAAATGTTAATTGATTATGAGTAGGATCATCCATTTTAATTCTAGGAACCTTAAATCTAAGAATTCTAGAAAGATGTCTTTTATTTCCAATCATTAAACCAAATACCAAGGCTGTTAATGCTCCTGATTCTCCAAATGAATTTGCCAGGAAAAATAATACAAACAAAATTGATAATGTAAGCATGTACGCATGTTGAGCATTTCCAAGTTTTGTTGAGATATACATCCAAGGTATACCTACTCCAAATCCTAAAACTAATCCAACAACTACTGCTCTACCAATTGTTTCTTGTAATGTTTGTAAATCAAAGTGACCTGCTAAAACAGCCTCAAATAAAATAAATGCAATTATTGTTGCAAGAATATCAGTTACTGCTGACTCAAAACTTAAAATTGATTTTGTTTCTTCTGATATTCGAATATTTCTTACTAAACCAAATACAATTGCTGAACTACTACCCCCAACAATAGACGCTAACAAAATACTTTCCAACCACGTCCATTCTAAAACATAATGAGTTGCAACTGAAATAATTATCACTGATAAAATAAAACCAATAATTGCTAATGTTACTGAATAATGTGCAGTTTTTACAACATGTTTAATATCTAAATTTAATCCTCCATCAAACATAATAATTATCAATGCAAGTGCTGCAAAATATGGTACAACTTGAATTACTGCTTCAGCTGAAATTATTCCAAATACTGGTCCTATAATTACTCCAAGAATCATTAAAAATGCTACATCTGGAATTCCTGTTTTTTTAAAAAATGCTTCACCTGCAACTCCTAAAAAGATCACAACTCCTGCAGCAAGTAATATGATAGGTGCAGTTGCAATTGGTTCATCCTGTATTGATAATGATGAGATTGATGTTTGTATTTCTGCCAACTTGTTCAAAATAACTGATGAATTTATTTCTGAAAATGAAAAACCTTCAATTTGAGAAGTAATCAAATTTAATATTGCTAAAGTAATTGTATCCATTACTAATTGATTGAAATTCTATATGGTTAAAAAGTAAACTGAATTTTTCATGGGTGTTTGAATACTTTGTAAAACATTAAATCCAATATAGGAATATTTTTTTTGTTGAGTGCAACTGATTCATTGCGTGAAGATCATAAACAGATTAGACGTTTAGATAAAATTATCATTAAATGTTATACTGAACTTTATGCAGGTAAAAATATTCCAATTTCAGATTTAGAAAAAATTACTATCATAATTGAAGAATTCTTTGATTCAATTCATTATTCACGAGAAGAAGACTCTTATTTTCCATGTGTTGCTAGTTATGATCACTTAAAGCAAGAAATACGAGCATTGTTAATTGAACATGAATTTTCAAGAAGAATTGCAATCCAAATAAAAAAACATGTTAAAAGATGGAAAAATGGTGAAGATGCAAGAGAACCAGTTG
>REGF01000046.1:2701-8761 GCA_003702465.1 Candidatus Nitrosomarinus sp.
TATGATCACTTAAAGCAAGAAATACGAGCATTGTTAATTGAACATGAATTTTCAAGAAGAATTGCAATCCAAATAAAAAAACATGTTAAAAGATGGAAAAATGGTGAAGATGCAAGAGAACCAGTTGCAAGATTTTTGAAAACATATTCAACTTATTTAATGGATCATATGAAAAAGGAAGAAAATTTCTTCGATAAAGCTGAAGCTGAAATAATTTCTAAAGAGGAAGAATTGGAAATGTATGAACAATTCAAAACTGTTATGACTGTTACAAAAAAAATGGAAGATATGATTAAAGAAATTGATTATTTAGAAAATCAAGACTGGGTTAGAAATTAACGTAAGCTCTTTATTAGTAATTTTGATATTTTTAACATGAAACCTTTCATTCTTTGGATGACTGGTCTACCTTGTTCTGGTAAGACCACAATTGTAAAAGATTTGCAGAAAGATATACCAAATTTGGCAATGCTTGACGGTGATGAACTAAGAGAATGGTTCTCACCAAAAGATTTCTCAAAAGCAGGACGTGATGAGCACAACAAAAAAGTTGCTCATTTAGCTAAGCTTTTGCTAAATCATGGTGTTCCAAGTGTTGTATCTCTAGTTTCTCCATATATTGAAAATAGAGAAAATGCTAGAGAAATTATTTCTGCAGGTGATCAATTTGCAGAAGTGTATGTTAAGTGCTCATTAGCAAAATGTGAAGAAAGAGATGTCAAAGGCATGTATGCCAAGGCACGAAAAGGAGAGATCAAAGGATTTACAGGAATTGATGATCCTTATGAAGCTCCAGAAAAAGCAGATTTAGTTGTAGATACTGAACATGAACCTCTTGCAGATAGTGCAAATAAAGTAAAGGACTTTCTTAAAGAAAGAAACCTACTCTAATTTTTTAAACTCTTCTAAAATTTCATGATGAATTAATCCATTCGTCACTAAAATTCCATTTTGATGAAAAACATTTTTGTTGTTATATGTTAAATCATTTCCTAACATATCTGTCATTTTTCCTCCAGCTTCTGTGATAATACAATAAGATGCAGCTGTATCCCATTCTTTCATTTTATTTGTTGTAGTAATGTATGCATCTGCTTCACCTGAACTAATTTTACCGACTTTTAATGAACTTCCGATACTTGTAAAATCTTTAATTCCAATTTTTTTAATGAAATATTTTTCTTTATCAGATAAATGATGTCTGGAACCTATTGTTTTACATTTTGAAAGTTCAGAAGTTTTAGTAACAAAAATTTGTTCCCATTGATTATTTGAGTATCTATAAGCACCAGAATTTTTTTGTGCAACAAATAATATTTTTTCTGTTGGCCACGCAATTACTCCTAAAATTGGTATTTGATTTTGTATTAATGCAATCATTACTGTAAATTCTCCAGTTTTATCAATAAAATCTGATGTTCCATCAAGAGGATCTATTATCCAAATCATTTCTTTTGTTAATCTATTTTTATCATCAAGATCTTCTTCAGAAAGAATTGAATGATTTGTAACTGAAAGAATTTCTTTTATTATTTTATTACTTTGTAAATCTGCGTCTGTTACAGGAGAATCATCAGATTTTGTGAATGTTTTGTAATCATTTTCATAAATTTTTAAAATTGCATTTCCTGCTTCTTGTGCAGCCTTTATTGCAATATCTAATTCAGGAATTTTATTTGAAATTGGAATATTGTTCAATTATGATATTCTCTTATGTTGTTAATTCTGGTTTTAATGACCATGCGACTCCTAAAATTATGAATGGAATTGACATTACTCCTATAATTCCTAAAACAGTGTTAAATTGATCCGCTGAAACTGTTGGATTATTAATTAACCATGGTAGTGGTAATGTAATAACTATCCAAATTACACCTAAGAGAATAATTAGTTTAGCCCTAAATTTTTTCTTACTTTCCACAATATTTTGTTATGATGGGGTGTATTAAATTCATGTGAATTTATTTAATTGATTCTCCCCCATCAACAGTAAGTACTGCTCCAGTAACCCATGAAGCATCATCTGATGTAAAATACAATACAGCCTTGCCAATTTCTTCAGGTTGACCAATTCTTCCTAATGGATGTTCATTATTCATAAAATCAATATCTTTTTGATTTTTTAAAAATGGTTTTGTCATATCGGTATCTACTACTCCTGGACAAATACAATTAACTCGAATTTTGTCCTTAGCATATTCTAATGCCCAACATTTTGTAAGTACAATCAAAGCAGCCTTTGATGCAGAATATGCATCTGCATTAAATCCTTGATATGCTTTTAATCCAGCATCAGATGAAATATTGATTATACAACCTGATGTTTTTTGTAAATAGGGTATTGCTTCTTTTGTAAATCTAAATTGTCCTGTTAAATTTACGTCTATAACTTCATTCCATTCTTCTTCATCAATTTCGTGTAATTGTTTTATTCTTGGAAATATTCCTGCATTATTTACTAAGATGTCTAATTTACCAAATTTTTTAATTGTTTGATTTACTACATTTTGAACTTCATTCTTTTTTCTAATGTCACATGTAATTGCAAATGAATTTGGAATTTTTACTTCAGCTTGTTTAATTCTATCAGAATTTTTTGCTGTAATTACTACTAATGCTCCATTTTCTGATAAAATTTTAGCAATTGCAAATCCAATACCTCTACTTGCACCTGTAACTAAAGCAATTTTACCAGTTAATTTCATCAGTTTTTCAAACCAATTTCGTAATTTATAGATCCATTAATCAAATATAGCTAAAATTATTTCAAAAAATTCATTATAACTAGTAATTATTTTTAAAAAATTTTAAATATTAAAAATTTGTACAATAATTAATGTCGAAAGTTGATATTTCTATCGACTAACTTGCGTAGCCCCGCAGAACGAAAAAGGCACTCAGGCGTCAAACGCTTGACCACAAGAGGAAATCTCTAAGTGTTCTGCAGTTATGGGGTTTACGCCTCCATCTTTATCATATCTACTGATACTGAACCATTTACATTTCCATTTGGATTAATTTGGATTGAAACTTCTTGTGAAGAATCAATTACAATTTTTTTATTCCCGTCATATTCCCATGTAAAATATTTTGCAGTTTCTGATTCATGTGCAATTCCTTTAAGCTTAAAATTTTCTATCATCTCAAAATTTTTACCAATTATATTTATTGATAAAATCTCAGGACTACTACCATTAGGAACAAATCTAAAAAAATACGTTCCTGATTCAATCAAAAATTTATCAGAATAGACACCATTGGTATAGAGACTAGGTTCTGCTAAAGTGATATGAAATACGATTTCGTCTGAATTGACTTTTTCATTTGACAAACCTGAAATCCAATTAAATCCAATAAACGCAATAATTGGCAATACCACCAAAATTACAATTTTTTTATTCATAACCAAAATCACTAATTCTCTTATAAAAAATATTTTTACTTCAGCTAACTAAATTTCACGTCATGTTAACCAATTTTTACACTTGAAATTAAGTAATCATTTCAAAATCTAATTTATGACAGGCTTAGAAAACAAATGGTCAAAACAACCAAAAACAGGCATTGCTGATAAAATTAATGACACTATCAAGCCTAAAGGTCCATTAAAACCACGAGTTCAAGATGGTATTAAAAAATTACAATCACAAATTAAAAAATTAGATTCTATGTTAACTAGTTTACAACAACGTGATGCTAAACTATTTCAACGAATTGTTACTGCAACACAAAATCATGATGTTCAAACTAGCAAGGTTTTAGGAAATGAGTTGGCTGAAGTTAGAAAAGTTACAAAGATTTTAAGCAGTGCTAGAATTGCTCTAGAACAAATCGAATTAAGATTATCAACATGTAATGATCTTGGTGATACTGTAGTAGCTATGGTTCCAACAATGGGATTAATGAAAAATCTAAAATCATCACTAGGAAAAGTAATGCCTGGTGCTGAACAAGAAATTGGCCAAATGGCTGAAATGCTTGGAGGATTTATGACTGAAAGTTTCTCAGGTGATGCAGCATTTGGTATTGACGAGACAACTAATGCAGAATCTGAGAAAATTTTACAAGAAGCATCTGCAGTTGCTGAAAGTTCAACTAATGAAATGTTCCCATCTGTTCCATCTAGTAGTAAAGAACAAACAAGCTCTAAATTTTTCTAATTTTCTACAGAATCTCTACTTTCTTTAATTTGTCTAACTCTATTGCCTTCTTCACCTACAATAGTATCGATACCTGAAAGTTTATCTCTCAAATTATTGATAATTGTAGCTACCTCGTCTGCTTCATTTTCAACTTTCATTCTTTTATCAGCAAGTTGTTGAATTCCTCTATTTTCTTCATCAATGTATTCACTAACTTTTTCCAATTTTTCCTTGAGATTCTTAATATCTACTGATTCTTCTTCAATATCTTTTTCAAGCATAGTTCTTTTATCCTTGAGATTTTTTATCATTAAACCAACATAATCAATAGCTTCTTCTAATTTTGCACGTTTTCCCATTAATTCACCAATTCCTATAGTAGATTCATTATTTGGTGATGTTTCTACTGATTCTTCTTCATTTACATTCTCTTCAGTTCTTTCTTCCATCATTTCTCCTCCTTTCTCTTCTTTGAACTTATCAAACATTTTATGATTTTCTATTGAAATTGAGAATAAAAAGTTACTATGAATCTCAAAGCTGACCTTGTGAATGAATTTTGATCCAATTTTTTAGCCTCAATAATGATACAAATTTTGATAAAATTCCCATTTTTGCCAAAAATAGACGATTTTTTTCAGTGAAACAGGTGTTCCGCTTTGTGTTCCGCTGTAAAGTTTCAAAATGTTCCTCATTAACAACACCATTCTATACTAATGCATGTCAAAACAACAGTATAGGTCCGAAATGGGCATAATGGGTGATATCCTAGACGTAACTGCCAATGGTGGTCGTGAAGGAATCATTGTATCTGCAATCTCTCGAAAAGCCAACCTATCTCACTATGCAGTATTAGACAAATGTGAGAAATTGGTAGAAGCTGGCTTAGTAGAATCAGTCAAAAATGATAGAAATAGAGTCTTTCAAATTACTGAAAAAGGTCTGGGCTTTTTCCAGGAATTCAAAAGATTTCAAAGTCTAGTTGAGAGCATGAATCTAAGGTATTGATCTCAGTTGACCCAATTAATCGAACCAATCCAGTCGAAAAAATCTCTAGGAGAAGAGGGAATACTTTTTGTAAGGAATGACAGTATCTTTGATACGATGGTCAAAGTACCCCTTTTGGTAGCTAGTATGATAATTGTAGCAGCTTTACTGCCAATCCAATCTTCCTTTAGTTCTCCTAGAGATCTTGATCTAATAATTTATCCAGATGGCTCTACACATATTTCAGCAGAAATTGATGTTGATCCATTCTTAACTGATTATGAAGTAAATCTTTTTGGAAGTACTATTGATAATTTAGTTGTAATAGGTGATGATGGATTCCTATTAGATGTTGATATTATAGATAATACAGCTATAATCCAAACTTTTGGATCATCTGTAATTACTATGGAATATGATATTCATGATTTAGTTTCAAAACAAGGTAGATTGTGGACATTTTCTTTAGATTCCCCATCTGATTTCACATTACTATTACCAAAAAATTCTGCAATTGTTGGAATGACTAATCTTCCATTGAATATGGAAATTATTAATGAACAAAATCAATTAACACTTTCTTCAGGTTCAACTGAGATAGATTATTTTTTTAGTACTAATTCAATTTCAAATCCAAATGAAGAAATAAAAAATGAAGAAGATGATTCTTTGAATACAATTATTGCTGGAATAGTTGGTGGAATTATCGCAATTGCTTTGGTTTCTATTGTAGTAATTGCTAGAAATAGACAAAAAAATATTAAAAAAATAGATGAGCAAATTATTGAAAAGACTGTAACGGTTCAAAAAAATAATATTTAGATCTTGAAGCAATTTTCAAATTAAAACCTGATTTAAGAGAAGATGATAAGGAATTAGTCAAATTTATTTTTGATAATAACGGTGAAGTTCTTGAAAGTGAATTACGAAA
>REGF01000047.1 GCA_003702465.1 Candidatus Nitrosomarinus sp.
GTATTCATTGATGTTTATTGGTGGATATATTTCTGCATCTGGTTTGGGATTAACTTGTCCTGAATGGCCACAATGTCCAAATGGATTCATGCCTTCAGAAGAATACTTTGTTGAATGGACTCATAGACTAATTGCAGCAAGCGTAGGTATTTTGGTTATATCCACTATGGTTGCAAGTTTGATTAACAAGAATGCAGATTTGAAAATTAAAGTTACTAGTTCTATTGCAACTGCTTTAGTGATTACACAAATTACTTTAGGTGCTTTAGTAATTGACTTAAAATTACATGCAGTTTTAGTTTCTGTACATTTGGGAATTGGAATATTCTTATTTGCAATGGTATTGTTAACAACATTATTTGCATTCAGAATTGCAAAAATGCCAATGAAAGCTAAGATTTAGATTTTTTAAAATATTTTGGAAAGTAGATGTATCCCATTACAACTGCAAAAGTTAATGCTCCCACAGTAATGGCTACAATGAAAATTACTCCAAATGGACTTTGAGTTCCCATGTTAAATGAGTATGTCAAAATCCCATCTGTACCATCCATATCATACAAATCAATATAGACAATATGGTTTCCTGAATATTTCCAAACATAGTCAATATCCCAATGTGCATCATTGATGGTTGTTGGTGGAATTGCATTTACTTGTTGATCGTTATAGAATACTCTGATCCCCATTGTAAAACCATCTACTTCTTCAAAGTCAGCATCAGTAACTCTGACTAAAAATTGAGATGGTTCATTTAATTGTGGGAATTCAGGCGTGGTGGCTACTTGAACCCTATATCCTCCATAGAATTCTTCAGCTGAATTAAACAATGAATGTGCATATGCTGAATTCGTGGCTGAAGTTAATGAGATCACTATTATGAAGATCAATAACGTTGATCGCAGCTTAATCATACATTATACTCAATCAGAGATGAATATATTGTAAATCAATTTCCTTCAAGAAAATCTTCACAACCTTTAAATCATGATTGCCAAGAAAGCAAAATGTTGACCCTCGTAAGAAAATCAATCGATATCAAAACACCTGTAGAGAACGTCTTCACATACTTTGCTAGACCAGAACATGTTTCTGATCAAATCAAAAATGATACAGTTGGAATGACAGTTGTTCCAATGGATATCAAAGAAGGAATGGGTGTTGGTACAACATTTAGAATTATCGGTGACTTTAGCGGTAAACGTTTAGAGTGGGATTGTGAAACAACTGAATTTATCAGAAATGAAAAAATTGTTGCAAAACAAATCGAAGGTCCATTCAAACATTGGGAAATCACAAATGAATTTGAATCATTAGGTGATAATCTAACAAGAATCACAATGTCTGTTGATTATGAAATGCCATTTGGTCCATTAGGAGCAATTTTGGATAAAGCAAAATTTGCAAAATCTGCAGATAAAGGAATGGAAACAGCACTTTACAATGTTAGAGGATTACTTGAAGGAAACGGTTCAATTCCAGTGTACATTACACTAGATGCATATCAAAAACTTCTTGCAGAAAAGAAGAAGATGAACAATGTTCCAGTTTCAACTGCACTTACAGCCATTTTAGAAAAGTACAGTGAAATCGAAGCTAAAGCACAAAACTAAATTTTCATTTATTTTAAAATCTCAAGATTAATAACAACTCTAGGCATTTTTACTCAGTGTGGGTCTATGGCGCAGCCAGGTAGCGCACCGGACTCTTAATCCGGTTGTCGAGGGTCCGAATCCCTCTAGACCCGCTTTTAATTAAATTTCTAAAATCCAGAATAATGATTATACTTTTTTTAATAAAGTAAATCTGGTATCTTCTTGCCCATAATCTTCATGTAAATCTACATCACTTACAAATTTTATTTTATAGTCTAACCATTTTTCACCCATATTGCGAAATTTATGATTTTCATCAATCTGTTTTTCTGTTTTTTCATATTTCTCACAATGCATTATCCATCTTTTTGAAACTCGAAAAATTTCTGCAATCCCATTTTCTAGAACATCATCGTCTAGATAATTCATTAATCCATGAGTGAATACAAAATCTATTGACGAGTCATCAAATGGAAGTTTTGTAATGTTGCCTTTTTGAAAATTTACATTTGGTAATTGTTTTTGCCCAATTTCTAATGCATGATCATTTAGATCAATTCCATGTAACTGAAATGAGTCTGAAAATAATCTTAAGTCAATTCCAGTCCCACAACCAATTTCTAAAATACTTTGTACGCCTGGCAAAGAACTAGCTAAATCTCTAACATATTTTGCAAATTCTTCATTATATCGTGATTCGTTTTCATCTGCATAATTATTCCAAAATTCCTCATTGTATTTCATATTGTTTTTCAATTAAAGCCATATTTGTTATTGTTTGTTTTTCTTAATGTTGGCATTTGCATGGAATTAATTGTGTATCAAAAGTGCAATCATGAGGACCATCTGATTTTCCTTGTTTTGGAATATTTTTCATACAATCTTCATGACGTCCTTTTCTACAGAACCAACAAATTTCAGGTGTATCGCCAGTTGCACATAAATCCATAATTTTTGATATTTTTTTTGGGTAAAAAAGTTATTTGAAATTAGACAAAAGTTAACCATGGCAAAAATCTTTCATCTTTACCCATAACTACATCAGAAAATGATTTTTGTAATGCTTTAGTTACACTGCCCATCTTTCCAGTTCCAATTTTTACTTTATCTATCTGTGTAACTGATTTTACTTCTGCAGCAGTTCCTGTCATGAATATTTCATCTGCATTGTACAAGTCATCTCTTTCTAAATCTCGTTCAATTACAAAACCACCATTTTCTTCAATTATTTGGATAATACTATCTCTAGTAATTCCTTCTAATCCGCCAGCTGATAATGGTGGTGTTTGTATGATGTCATCTTTAATTATGAAAATATTTTCAGCACTTCCTTCTGCAACTTTTCCTTGTGAATTTAACATAATTGCTTCATCATATCCGTTATCCAATGCTTCCATTCTTGCTAATGCTGCATTAGCATAATTTGATGCTGCTTTTGCTTGCATTGGTTGTGATCTTGAATCAATTTTTACCCAACTAGAAACTTTACACTTTGCTCCAGAAAATTTACCAGCTTTTGATTCTCCCATTTTCCATTCCCAACATGAAATTGAAACATCTACTTTGTTTGTTGTAGGAGTTAATCCCATAGTTCCATATCCGTAATATGCTAATGGTCTAATGTAAGCTTCTTTCAATCCACTAGCTTTAATCGTTTTTACAATTGCTTCTGAAATTTCTTTTTGAGAAAATTGCATTTTCATTGAGTATAATTTTGCAGATTTGAATAATCTTTCAACATGTTCTGGTAATCTGAAAATTGCTGAACCGTTAGGAGTATCATAACATCTGATCCCCTCAAAAATTGATGTTGAATAATGCAATGCATGTGTTAACACGTGAACTTTGGCATCTTTGAAAGGAACTAATTTACCATTCATCCAGATTTTTCCAGTTTCTATCATAGGAAATGAAAAAAAACCTCGTAATTTAAAGAGTTATCTTTATGAAAATTTGTTAATCTGGAAAATACATATCTGATTAATTTTTAATCCTGATATGGAATGGACATTAGGCTTTATTGCAATAATCTTTCTTACTGTAGGCTTGATTGGTCAGGCATTTCAAATGCGTAAAATTCGTTTAGCTAATCATCCAGATGGAGAATTAGCCTCACCAAATATTTTTACAAATAAGAGTAATTTCAAATGGTATGCAATCATAGGTATTGGCATTGCATGCTGGTATGTAGCTGAACGACTTTAAACTATATAGACTAGAATTAAATACTAATTTGTTCTACTAATAGTAGCGTGTTGTGGGTAACGCCGGACTAAATCTAGATAAAGAGTCCAAGAACAAACCCTTAATGGCGTTTACTGGTGAAAACCTGTAACGCCATCATTACGTTAAACAAAATTTATTTTTGAGATTTCATCATGAACTGCCATGATTGCTTTTTGAATATTTTCTTCTGCATCTTCAACAACAATCAATATTCTTGATGTCTCTTCTTGTGCATCCATATTCAAAATATTTAATCCAGATTCACCAATTTTTGCACTAGTTCTAGATGCAACTTGTTGAACTCTCCACATTTCATCTCCTATTAACGTGATAACTCCTCTGTTGTATGTAATTGTAGCAAGTGAATCAAATCCTAAAAGATATTTTTCATTTCTTTTAACATAATCTGCATCCAAAAATAATATTCTTGATAATTCTACTCCGTCTTTTGTGAATGGTGATAAAATAATAAATTCACTATACCGTTTGTCTTTTTCTAAAGAAGTAAGTAATTTTTGTATAGAATTTGTTTCTATTCTAAATATAGCACAATTTTCTTTTCCTGTAACTATTTTTATCGGATGACCTTTTTGTTCTTCTAAATTTCTTTCAATTGTAGTAATTTTTTCAGGATTTTTAATATTAGTAATTTTAATTGGCATATCTACACCATGTTCTACAATTTCTTTAATTGCAATAGGATCTAAAATTTTCATTCCAAACATTCCAGCTAATCTTGCTTCATTGTATGATAACTGAATAACTTCTGTTAACCCATCTTTTACAATTTTAGGATCAGCTGATACTACTGAACTATCTTTTTCAAAATCTATACTAGTTTCATATTTTTTGTGAAATAGTATTCCCAAGTCTGCTGCAGTTCTATCTGAACCTCCTCTTTCATAGGTAGTTGTAACGTTATCTACTGTTTTTCCTATAAATCCACCAATAGTGACAACTTGATTTTCTTTAACTAATTCTTCAATTTTGCCTATTCTTTCAATTGATTCAGATTTCAAAAAATTTGTTGACTCTATGTTGTTATCTGTAATAATTGGCCAATCATCAAATTCAACTGCATCTGTCTTAATTTCATTACTTCTAAGAATGTGATTCATAACATGAGACATCAATATCTCTCCAGAAAATGCTAAAGCTCTAGATCTTGTTTCATCTGCAAATTCTTTATTTTGAAATGCATCTTCTAGAGCTTTTTGTGATTTTTCTAAATGTACATCTATTGCTTTTTGACAGTTTTCCCTGTTTTCTTCATTAACTAATTGAATAATTTTTTCATAACATGCTTTGACTATTTCTAATGATGGTTTAATTCCATTTTCTGCATTTTTTCCTTGTTCTAGTATTACATCTGTTAGGGAACGCCTTTTTCCATTGTGAATGGTTAATGGTGCTGAAAATACGGTAATTAATTTAGAATTTGTTTTTAAATCATTTATTCTTTGAAGAATTTGTGGAATTGATTCTCCATCTGAACCAATTGCACTTCCTCCAAACTTTGCAATAATTAAATTATTCATAGTACTGTCTTAAAACAAAATTGCCATCTATTAACTATTTGATTCTATTTTGTAAATTTCCTAATAATTTCAGCTGCTAATTCTGCACCATTTGTATTGATTCTATTTCTTTTTTCCTCCAATTTTTCCAAAATTAATTTTTCTAATCTGTTTATATCCTCAAAATTAAATCCTTCATTTTTAGAATTATCCTCTTGTTCAAAATGTCCTTTAATTGGGATAAATATACCAGGCGTTCCGTATGCTTTTACTTCATCAATTGTTGATTTTCCAGCAAGTGAAATGACTAAATCAGAAGCATAAATTACTTCATGAAGGTTATCTACAAATCCTAAATTTCTTACATTCTCAAATTCTTTTGTAATAGATGGACCAGTGACTAGAATAATTTCAACATCTAAATTTAATTTTAAAATTGCAGTTATTGATTTTTGGATTAAAAATAATCCTGCACTTGTACCCCCTACTGAAATAAGAATTGTTTTTTTATTAAATGAAAATTTCTTCCTTAATTCTTCTCTAGAATAATTTGTTTTTCTAACAATTGGTCCAATTCTCTTAATGTTGTCTATATTTTCTCCATCTTCTGGAATTATTACAACATCACAATTCTTTATTATGTTCATCATCGATTTATTCATCTTTTTTTCAATAAATGATGTAATACCTTTTGTAAATTTTGTTTCTAATACATCTGTAATCAAAATATTTGGAATTTTTAATTCTTGAGCAATGGTTAATGATGCAAAATCTTCATCACTTATTATCAATTCTGAATTATTTTGTTTAATTATTTTTTTTGATATGTTTTTACAATTTTTGTAATATTGATAATAGTTCCATAGCCATTTTGCTTGATTATTCAACACCCCATTTTCTACAACAAATGATGGTGGATTGTAGACATCATCAACATTATATTCTAATTTTTTTAAAATTTGAGCAGCCCCACTACCTGTGACAAAATTTACTGAAAGATCTTTAAGATTATTTACAATTGCAATATCTCTAGTCACATGACCTAATCCAATTGGACTAGAAAAAAAATCACAATTATTCATAGTCTTAATCATTTTTTAACAGATTTCCATATTTTACCATGTCTCAAAGTTTAAATGGATTTCAACGAAGAATGTTTCAGTGGGCTCATAGTCTAGCTCGGTTATGACGTCGCCCTTACACGGCGAAGATCCGGTGTTCAAATCACCGTGGGCCCACTCTTTTAATAGAATTATGAGACAAAAAGTACGTTATTCCTATAAATAATAATGATCATCTAACTATTGGATGTCTTCTTTAACATTTTTTAGTTTACAGAAAAAATTACTAGTTTTAGTATTATCTACAACTTTAATTTCTATTTCTACAACAACTGTAATATTTCTTAATTTTGATAAAATCTCAATTTTTCAATCACAAGTCAATATTGTTGTCATTGGTATCTCTTTGATGATTGGGTTGAGTATTTTGACATATTTCTTAGCAAAACGCCTTTCTGAACCTATTGCAAAGCTTAGTGAAGCTACTCATCAAATTTCCCGTGGTGAATTTAATGTTAGAACTAATATTACATCTCGTGATGAAATAGGTGATCTTTCTGAATCTTTTGATAACATGGCAAAAAAACTTCAAGAAGCAGAAATTACAATTAAACAAAAAGAAGAAGTCATTAAACAACAAGAGGATATACTTCTAAAATTTTCTCAACATACACAAAATGATTGCGTTTGTGTAATAGATATGAAAGATTCAACAAAAATTTCTGCTACTTTGTCTGATAATGATGTTACAAAATTATATGAAATCTTTTTGAATTTTATGGCTAAAATTGTTAAAAATTACAATGGGGAAGTGGTAAAAAACATTGGAGATGCTTTGATGTTTAGATTCCCAAATGTTGTTCTTGATGATAAATCCATTATAAAAAATATTATCGAATGTTGTCTAAATATGATTGAATCCCATGATGATTTGAAAAAACAATTAGAAAAAGAAAAAATGCCTGAATTAAATTATAAAATTAGTATTAGTTATGGTTCTGTAAAAGTCGCTGAAAGCACTACTTCTACAATTAGTGATATTTTTGGCCCTACTGTAAACAGATGTTTTAAAATAAATTCACTTTGTCCTGAGAATAGTCTTATTATTGATAATAACTTGTATAATGCTTTCAAAGATTTTGATGAATATAATATTACACAATTACCTGAAACTGAAATAAATAAAAAATATGGATATAAAATCTTCCAAGTTCAAAGAACTAACTAATTATTTATCCAATTTTACAGCAACTTTTACTTTGTAATCCTCTTGCTATCCAATAAATTGAAAATATCAATACTCCTACTGAAATAAATTTCAATTCTAAACCTTGCATTGGAAATAATGATAATCCTCCTATGGCTCCTAAAATTACAGCCAATGGTGCAGTACAAGCTGGACATCCAGGTGTAAATGCAGCAAAGACTCCTCCAAACAGTGCTGATGAATTTGTTTTTACTGAATTTGATTTTAATGAATTCATTTTTTTCATTTGATTAATCTTAAATGCCATCATAGCAAAATTGATTCCTGCTAAAGATGAAATTACTATGGTTAAACCAATTGATGTAAAAAGATAGAATGGTGCAAAGTCTGCTGCCAAATTAAAGTGAGCAGGTAACATAGACATTGTCAAAAAATAATAAAGAATTCCTAATCCAACTCCACTAATTATTCCTATTCTGGCATATTTTTTCATAGTTAGAACATTTGAAATTAGTTGGATTTTCGTCTGCATAATTCTGAAATAAAATCTATCATATTTTAAGCATTTTTTGATAACAAAAGATTCTTAGCCTTAATTTTATGACAACAAGTATGACAGACTTTTCCTCAACTGAAAAAACCATTTTGGTTCAATATGGGATCAAAAAATATGAAAATGAAGAAGCTGTTTTTGAGAAATTAAAAACTATAATGAGCGAAAAAGATATTCAAAGAAATATTGATACTTTAATTGCAACACAGGTAGTTAGAAGAATAGGTCCTGAAGTTCTACAAAATAATGAAAGTCATACTGAACTCCCAGAACTCCCTGAAAATCTGAAATCTGTAATTGAAAATTTATAATTTTTAATTTGAGAAAAAATACAGGTTGGTATTATGGTAAGATCAATTAGATGTAGAGAAGCAGAGAGAGATTGTACGTGGTCATTTAATGACGAGAGTATGGAAAAAGTTTGGTTAAAACTTCAAGAACATATTTTATC
>REGF01000048.1 GCA_003702465.1 Candidatus Nitrosomarinus sp.
CATTTTTTTTAATATTGGTTAATTGTTCAACATCTTCTTTATTTCCATTATAATCTCTAGTAATATCATTGGCACATTTTGCTAATTCTTTTAAATCTTCATCTGGAACATTAAATAATTTTCTTGCATCATCAGAAGAGATTCTTTCACCAGAAAATACCTTCTCTTGACATTGTTTAATGAATTCCAAATTACTCATGTTCAAAGTTTTTTTCATTCCATTTATAAAAATATGCTAACTGTTAACCCTTTGAATTTAGTTAGTTAACGGTCAAATTATCTGAGATTTTGCTGCCTGAATAGTCTTAATGGTGTTTTTTAGGAGTAATTCTAACTCTTTTTCTTGAATTGCTAAAGGTGGAACTAACATGACTATATTTCCAAGAGTTCTGAGATAAATTCCATTTTTTTTACCTATTTCAAAGAATACTTTGTTAATTGATTTTTTTGTTTGAATAGGTGTTTTCTTTTTCTTGTCTGATACCAATTCAATACCCATCAACATTCCCTTGTGTCGAATATCTCCTACAATATCAATTGCTGATATGTCGTCATAGAATTGTGTAAATATCTTAGATGTGTTTTTTATTTTTTTAATTAAATCGTATTTTTCATACATCAAAATATTTTGATTTGCTACTGATGCAGCAATTGGGTTTCCTGTATATGTATGACCATGGAAAAGATGTTTCCATTCGTTAAATTCTCCTGAAAATGAATCATAAATTTTTTTACTTGATAACGTTGCTGCCATCGTTAGATATCCTCCAGTTAACATTTTTCCATAAGCAACTATGTCCGGTATGCTCTTTTGTTCTTGATACTGAACCATTGATCCTAGTCTACCAAAACCTGTTGCAATTTCATCTAATACAAACAGTATTCCGTATTTTTTACATAATTTACTAATTTTTCTTTGAAAATCTTTTGGATAGATGATAACTCCTCCTGCCATTTGTGCACCACTTTCCATGATGAAAGCTGCTATACTGTTATTGTTAGAAAATTTCTTTTCCATTTTGTCCAAACATTCATTTTGATAATCTGTTAATGTCTGTCCTTTAGGAATTCTGTATTTGTTTGGTACTGGAAATTGAATTGTTGAAAATAATTGTTTTTTAAATTTGCCAAAAAATTCTGGAACATATCCAACTGACATTGCTCCAAAAGTATCTCCGTGATATCCGTTTTCTATAGTTGCAATCTTTGTTTTCTTTGATTCTCCTATGTTTTTCCAATACTGTAATGCAATTTTTATTGCAATTTCCATTGCAGATGAACCATTATCTGAATAAAACACCTTATTCATTCCTGGTGAAATTTTAATCAAATTTTTTGCTAATTTTTCAACAGGCTCGTTTGTAAGATTAAACATAGATGAATGCTGGATTTTCTTGCTTTGTTTTGTTATTGCATTGACTAATTCTGGGTTTGAATGCCCCCATACATTACACCACATAGAGCCTACAGCATCAATTATCTTATTTCCTTTTGAATCAATTAACCATATTCCTTTACCTTTTGATATTGTATCAAAAGAACCCCACTCTTTCATCTGAGTATTTGGATGCCATACAGAACTAGTCAAGTATTTTGATATGTTTTCAGAACTTAATAATTTCTTGTAATTGCTTTTGTTTTTAAATAATAATTAGGCCCAAAAAATTACTTTTCTGCAAGTTTTTTTTCTAAATTTTCTTTATGATATGCTCTTTGTTTTTTTAAATTGAGAATTTCACGATATTTTTCACGATATCTCTTATTTTGTTCTCTTCGCATTTCTTTGTCTTCTTTTTTTAAATCATTTAGAAATTCTAAATCCATTAAATATTATAATTCCAATTTATATTAAAACGATATTTTTTTTTCATAATAATTAGAAACCATTATTCACTTTCTTTCATTTGTTTTCTCAATTTTTCTTCGTTACCCTTCCAAATCTTTTCCATCTCCAGGTGATATTTTATCTTCTTTTGAGCCTTCTCATCGATCAAGTTTGATTTAGCCATTTCTTTTTCTAATTTTTTTCTAGTTGATTCATGAAATTGAATTTTAAATAATATTTCATCCAATTTCTTTTCTTGGAATTTTCTTATCTTGTTTTTAAAAAAATCCATATCTATTGTTTATGATAATTATACATAAAAATAATTAGATTATAATGGAGAATAAATTACATCACTACATGTCTGATGAATCTAACCCAATCAAAGATTATCTCTTTAACTATATTGAAAAATCGGATACTATTCCAAGACTAATATCCAAACAAAAATTTGATGTGATAATTAATGAAATTCTTGATAATTGTTATGACGATATTGTTTTGATGGATAAAAAAGATGAATCTGTTGGTGTTTTGGCCACTGGAATACTTCATTATTTACTTACAAATGCCCTTCTTACTAGTCAGAGAAAAGTCCCATATCATGATTTTGAGCTTGATATTGTAATTCCTGATGTAAAGACATTAGAACAAGATCCAAAGATGTCCTTGTTAATCTTAATTCCAAAATCTTCTGATAAAAAAATCATCGAACAAAAAATTGCACAATTAAACTCTGTTCAACCAATCAAAGAAAATATCTGGGTTGTTTTGTCTGAAAATATTTCTCTTGATAACAAAACATTTGTTTTATCTAAAGAAAACAATTCCTTTTCAAATATTATCTTTGAAATTGCCCAGTTTTCAAATGTTGGAAAATCTAATAAATTTAAAATTTTAAGAATTTAAAATTATTTTAATAGTGATTTGATATCGATATTTTTCTTAAAAATTCTATACAGCGATTTATCACTCATGTCTTTGATAAATGGGATTGAACCTAAAACCTTAATTCCTGTTAAACTTTCCAAATCTTTTTTCAATTGATTTGTTGGATATCCTTTATCAAAATTATTAATTATAATCCCTTTGATAGGAATTTTGTATTTTTGACACATCTTAACTGTCATTATTGTATGATTGACTGTTCCAACCCTACTTCGTGTTACAATTATTGTAGGAATTTTCATATCTTTAATCAAGTCTGTTATGTAATAATTTTTGAGAATTGGAGTCATTGTTCCTCCCATTCCTTCTACTAACATCATTTCATGTTTTTTTGATAATTTTTTGAAACTTGAAAGAATTAGTGAATTTTTTGGTTTAATCTTTAATTTTTTCCATGCAGTATATGGTGATGCTGATATTGGAAAAAATTGTGGATTTAGTAATTCTTCAGGATCATTAATTTTTGCTGAATTTGCTAAAATTTCTACATCTTCGGATTTGAATCCTTTTTTTTGCTTTACCCCTGCAGCATAAGGTTTCATTACACCAACATCGATATCCATTTTTCGTAAAGTGATTGCTAAACCTGCAGTGATGTATGTTTTTCCTACATCTGTATCAGTTCCGGTAATGAAAATTGATTTCAATGTTTTTCTTTGATGTTATCCCTTGATTAACTCATCGGTTATCAAATTACTTGTGAATATCTAGAAATATTTTTATCATTTCTGGCTCATGCAATTCAAATTTATCAAAATTATGATATATCTCTGGATGTGTATTGTGTAATACACTCATAATTTTATTTTTGTCAATTATTCCATATGTGGAAAATGGTGCATGATAATTTCTATTAATAATTCGTTTATCTAATAACAATTTCATTCCTCTAGAAATTGATGGATTAGATTTTTCTGTTATTGCAACTAATTCAATTTGTGATAATGGTTCATCTGATTTAAGCAAAGTAATAATTATTGATTTAATTGTTGGATTCAATAATAATTCATAAAATTCAACTTGTTCTTTAGTTGCATTTGCAGAATAAATTATTCTGAACTTTCCTTTTTTTTCCTTAACTAAAGTTTCTTTAAGAAATTCTGATAGATATTTTTCAACTGTTTCAGTTGCACATTGCGTTTCAGAAACTAATTTCATAAACGTTACAGGTCTTTTCAATACCTGTTGTTTAACTGATTCCTTACAAGATCCAATTTTTTTTAATTGCATAATTTCTTAATAAAAAAATTTTCTGTAGAGATTTAACTTGAGCTGGTACATCTTTCGAATGAACCACTTATTCTTAAATATTATTCTAAAATATTATTCTAAGAATTTAGATTATTCAGTAAAGACATAGCGTCTTTCACCTCTACTCTCAGTTTCAGTTTTTACATCAACTAAAACAAATTCTTTTTTGAGGTGCATTTTAGATTCTTCAGGAGTTAGTTTATTTTCGTGTAAATCTTCGTATTCACTCCAAGTCAGTCTTCTTCTTGGACCAATCTCTGCTTCTAAATTCATGGCTTTGACAATGTCTTCGTATTCCGGTTGTACTACTCCACTGAAAACCATTGCACTACTTCCACTTCCATATGAGCCAAATCCTATTCTTTTACCTTCTAAATCAACTCCTTTTTGATATTCAAATTCTAAACTACTTCTGAATCCTAGATAGAGTGATGCTGTATACAAATTACCAATCATAGATGAGGCAATAAGTGAACTAGATAATTTTGCTTCATACACATCTTGATATTGTTGTGTTTTTGTAAACATTTTTGTAAATTCATGGTCTTTTGCCATAAATTCTTCATCTGCTAAAACTGATTCAATAGTTCCACGTGGATCTTTTGGGATAGGTTCTTCTGTACCAATTTCCTCTAAGATATTTTTCCATCTTGGTAATTGACGCCATTCATGTCTGACTAGATATGCTAATGCTTTCTTTCCCATGTTGCTGTAAGGTAAGTGCATGTTGATGTAGTCCATGTGGTCCAAAATTGTTTCCCCATCTTTTAATTCAATTAATTTTGTTGAAATCACTTTTTTCTTGTATGCTTCTAATGCCTTTCTAACTTGAATCATGTAAAGTAAATTAGAATACTGTCCATGTACAATTGGGGTTTCTTTTCCAAATGGTCTGTAGAAATCATATTCATCTTTAATTGATGTTGATGTAACTCGAGGATCAAATTCTAATAATCTTGGATTGTCATTTAGTAACATTACAACAGACCCTGCCCCTTGGGTCATTTCTCCACTAGAACCCATGTCATATTTTGCAATATCTGAAACAACAACTAGAGCACTTTTACCTTCTGACTCTCCTGCTCTAATCCAATTAGTATTGTCATATAGTGCATAAGATCCACTTACACATGCAAATTTTGTTTCAACTCCTCCACAGTGTTCAAATGAACCTTGACCGTAAACTTGCTCTAACATTCCAATAACATAAGAGTTCATTGCCTTTGATTCATCAAATGCTGACTCTGTAGAAATGTATAATCTACCAATATCCTCAGGAGATAAATTGTTTTTTTCCATAATACGTAAACATGCATTTGCAGCTAAACATGCTGGATCTTGGTTTGCATCCACTATTGCCATTTGAGAAACACCTAATCCTTTTTGTAATTTTACCGGATCTAGTCCTCTTGCATTTGCAAAATCTGCTGCATCAAGATATAATCTTGGAATATAGATTGCAACATCATCAATACCAGCTGCCATAAGCTTCGTCGCTTACATGAGTAATTAAGTATTTGTTGTAAATTCTAGTTCACTAGGAATGAATTTTTTATTCTTTTTGAGAGTTTTTACGCACTGATCGCTAGTTTTCAAGTTGTTCATCAAACACTCTTTCAAATACCTCAAATGGCTGTGCTCCAAACAATTTTGAAACTTGTCCATTTGAATTTATGACAAAAAATGCAGGTGTTCCAGTTAATTGCAATTTTTTGGCATCCTCATTACTTGTAAGAATTGTTTTAGAATGCGGTTTTTCATTCATGCATTCAGCCCATTTATCCATGTCTAAATTGATTTCTTCAGCAAATAATGTTAGATTTTCAGGAGATGCCCATCCATTATTTTCTCCTGCCCAATTTGAATAAAGAATGTCATGATATTGCCAAAATAATCCTTGATCTTTTGCACAATGAGCTCCATGAGATGCGTTAATTGAATCAGGACCTATTATGTTATAATCTTTAAAAATCATTTTTACTTTTCCAGTTTCTACATATTTTTTGATTATTTCTTCTTCAGTAGTTTCAAAAAATACATTACAATAATGACATTGATAGTCGCCAAATTCTACTAACGTTATAGGTGCATCAGGATTTCCAAATACTGTTGAGCCATTTTCCACAAATGTCTCCATTGTTATTTTGGCTGGACCAACATTATCTATTTGGGGTGTTGGTTTTATTGCTAATTCTGATTCATTGAAGGTTCCATTTAGTCCAAACATTACTGCAACAATCACAACTGATGCAATAATTGCCCCTATTGCCAATGAAGGTGGATGTATCAATAATTTGGAATTTTTTAAAGTACATTTAGTCTTTTAGAATGATTTCTGGAGATGTTCTTTACTGCTAAATCTATACCAATTATAGTAATCAATATCAAGAGTCATTTTATTGATTAATCATGAATCTTGAAAATGATTTGGACAAATTACAAGATGAATTAGTAAGTTACTATGAAATGCTAGATGAAAGCCCACAGATGATCTCATTTAAAGTAAAAGAATTAGTTGCTAAGGGATGGAAAGATGAGCAACTCAAAAAAGAAGTAGAAGAAGAATTTGAAAATCAAGAATATTGTATACAGATGATACATGACTTGAAACAGGTGATAGAGTTTGTCAAAACCGAAAATCCCACTACTGAGGAATTGACAAAATTTGCTGAAAAAACAATTAGGAAGGGTCTTGATAATAAAATTAAAGGAAACAGTGAAAAAGTAAGCCAAGATTATCGAGAAAAAATGTTTTCAGATATGGATCGTTATAGTAGTTTTGAAAATTAAAACCCAGATTTTTTGATATTTTAGCATGATTAAATGAAGATTTGAAAAAGTAATTAGAAATCTACATCAAAGTAACTTACAAGTAAATAGAATTATGACCTTCAAAATATTCTCATCAGATTTGTAAAGGATGTATGAAACACATCAAAATTGATACAAAATTAACTTCTCTGAATGTTGTTGAAAATACCTTTTGTTCAATTAGTAAATAAGTAAGGTTATTGAAGAGTTAGTATGAAAAAGGTGTTTGTAAATGGATATGGATCCATTGGTAGTAGAATCACATCTTTTCTAAAAGATGATCCTGAAATCACTGTATTTGGAGTTGGCAAATATTCTCCAGATGAAAAAGTAGATGTTGCTATTTCTCGCGGATTAAATGTATATGTTCCAGAAAGAAAGTTGGATGATTTTTCTAATTATAAAATTTCAGGAACAATTGAATCTGCATTAGATGAATGTGATTTAGTAATTGATGCTGCACCTGGTGGTCATGGATATAAAAATAAAAAAAATCTATATGAACCAAAAAATATTCCTGCTATTTACCAAGGTGGAGAATCTACAATTGGAAATGAA
This sequence comes from Candidatus Nitrosomarinus sp., assembly GCA_003702465.1. Taxonomy (GTDB): domain Archaea; phylum Thermoproteota; class Nitrososphaeria; order Nitrososphaerales; family Nitrosopumilaceae; genus Nitrosopumilus. The sequence continues at coordinate 7,394 of REGF01000048.1, forward strand.
TCTGTATCTGATTTATTATTTAATTCTCGTGCAAACTATGATCTTGCCTTAGGCAAAAAACATGTGATGCAGGGAAGTTGTAATGTCACTGGTATGGGTAGAATTTTAGAGCCTTTGCGTGAAAAATTTGGAGATAAATTAGTTAGATTTGACGTAACTTTAGTTAGAAGATGGGCAGATATCGAACAAACTGAAAAAAGTGTTTCTGATACAATTGAAATGACTGAAAAACCTCATCACGGAGATGATGTTAAATTGTACTTTGGAAAAGATGCTCCGCTTTATGTTCGTGCAATTAAAGTTCCAACAAGACAAATGCACTTACACATCATGGATATTAGATTCAAAGAAACTGCTCCAAAGCCATCTGAAATTCATGAATTGTTTACAAATGAATTTGGTGTTGCCACATTATGGACTGCAAAGGGTACTAAGGATGTTAGAGATTATGCTCAAAATATGGGATTTAATTTTACTGATACAAACATGATTCACATTCATGCAAACATGACAACTTCTATTGATGATACTGTTCAATTGATGTACTCTGATGATCAAACTGGAATTGTAATTCCTGAAAATCACATGTTATTGCAAGCAATGTTGTTTGATAGAACATATGATGAAGCATTTGCTCACACTGAATCAATTTTTCATATGAAAGAAAAGAAAGAAAAATTACAAACAAATTTTGCTAAAACTGATTAATTTCTAATTCGTTCAATTCTAATTTTTTGTGGAATATTTTTTAAAACTTTTTCAACAACTATTCTAAGTTCCTCTAATTCTATTTTATCCCCTTCTTGAGGAATGTCTTGTAGTCTTTCATGTAACAATCCGTTCAGTGTTGCATAATCATCTCCTTCAGGAATTTTTTTTGTAAAAATCTCATTAATCAAATCAATTTCAATGTCTCCGTTTGTGATAATTGTATCTTGATCAATTCTTTCGTATCCTTTTTCTCTAGTAAGATCCGTTTCGTCTTCAATTTCACCTACAATTTCTTCTAATAGATCTTCCAATGTAACTAAACCCTCTACTCCTCCGTGCTCGTCTACAACCATGGCCATGTGTGTTTTTCTTCCTTTCATTTCTTTTAGTAGTGAACTAACCATTTTTTCTTGTGATGCAAAAACTGGTTTTCTTGCTATCTGTTCTAAACTAACTACCTCATTTTCTTTTTCTAATTCTTTTAAAACATCTCTTACA
>REGF01000005.1:0-22136 GCA_003702465.1 Candidatus Nitrosomarinus sp.
AATTTCAATATTTGAACCTAAAACATTCTCCCAAAATTCATTTTCATTGATTTTAGATTCAAACAAGCTACAAAGATTGTCATTAAATTTGGATTTTATTTCATTGAATGGTTTATGAATTTGAAAAGAAATTTCATCATATAGCCAATCATCATTCCAATTAATCAATACGCCTCCAAGATCAAATAATACAGTCTTATTCATAAAAAAATTTTAAAATTTTTATTAATTAAATTATTTATGTTAAAAAAATTATTTAGCACTATGAATTAAAATTATTTTTCAGTGTGTTTTTGTAATATTTTATCAATTTCATGCAAAGCCAACTTGTCTCTGCCAATCACATCAAATTTTTGTAAAATAGATTCAAACAAATCCTCTTCTTCAATTTGTTCATGTACAAACCATTCTAAAAAGATGCTAGTTCTATAATCATTTTCATTTTGAGCAGTGTGAATTATTTTATCAATTGATTTTGTGACTTTTTGTTCATTTGCTAAAGATGTCTTAAACACCTGTTCTAAAGATTTCATGTTTTGTTTAGGTTTTTCAATTGAAGGGATTGTAGTAGGAATTTTAAGATCATTGAGATAATTAATGATTTTCAGCATGTGATCACGTTCTTCAGTAGAATGGTTTTGGAAAAATGCAGAAGCACCATCATAACCATTTACTTTACACCAAGATGATATGTAGAGATAGTAATTTGAAGCGTTTGCTTCCATAGCAATTTGATCATGAAGTAAATTCAATATTTTTTTAGAAATTTTCATATGATTTGTTATATTTAATTGAATTTAAGGAATTCGAAATGAAAATAAAAAAATAAAATGAATTTGTAGACTAAGCATGGAAATTGGAGAAATAATTGTACCAGCAGCTATAATTTCTGCAGTAGGCATTATGATAGGTACAAGAATTTGGATAATGTTTAGAAAATGAGTTAAAATTAATGTAGATTACCACTATGTGTTCTTAAAAAAACATCTAAAATAGATGTAAAAATCAATTTAGTTGATATATGTTGGATAATGCAAAAATTGCTTTAATAGCAGGGTTTGTCACAGTTGTTACATTATCTGTTGCGTTGCTTTTTGTATGATAATATAATAAATCAATTAAAAATTTCAGTACATTTGTTTACTAGTAATTAATTAGATAAGTATGAGAAAAACATTAGGAGATTACAATATTGAAAAATCATCATCAACTGATGTCAATAATATCAATTGGTCACAAAAAAAAGTTAATGATAGAAAAAAACCTAAAAAGAAAAAAATTCTTAAAACAAATCAAATTCCATTGGGAACAAACATAATTTACAAAAATGAAAATGAGAGAAAAGTAAATTCAAAAAAAATAATTAAAATCAATAATGAAGAAAATTTACAAAAATCTAAAGAAAATACAGTTAAAAGAATTGAAAGTAAAGACTCATCGTTAGGACAGGTTAAAGAAAGATCATATAAGAGGCCTGGACGATGATAACCTAAAATGGGTTGGTAGTTGAAACAGTTTTAATTAATAAAAAGTAAGAATGATTAAAGAAAATGTCACGAATTAAAGAAAAATTTGAAGAATTGGAAAAACGAAATGAAAAAGCACTCATTTCATATATTATGTTAGGATTTCCAAATGAAAAAGCTACAATCTCAACAGTAAGAGGTTTGGTCAAAGGAGGGGTAGACATTATTGAAATAGGATTTCCATTTTCAGATCCTTTAGCAGATGGTCCGGTAATTCAAAATGCAAGCACCATATCACTTCAAAAAGGAACAAATGTTTCAAAATTTTTTAACATTGTGAAAAAAATTCGTAAAGAAACAGAAATTCCACTTGTATTGATGACATATACCAATATTTTACATCGAATGGGATATGACAAATTTATCAAAGATGCAAAAAAAGCTGGAATAGATGGATTTATTCTTCCAGATATGTCATTAGAAGAATCCAAAGAGTATTTGGATGCTGCAAAAAATAATGCAGATACAATATTTTTGATTTCACCAAATACAACTAAAACAAGAATTGATAAAATTTCAAAAATATCTACTGGATTTTTGTATCTTGTAGCAGTGTTTGGAACTACAGGAGTTAAAACAAGTATCAAAAATTATACATTAAAAGCAATAAAAAATGTAAAAAAACAGACCAAAGGCAAAATTCCAGTTGGAATAGGATTCGGAGTATCAACACCAGAAGATGTAAAAAGATACATCAAAGCTGGAGCAGATGCAGTAATTGTAGGAAGTGCATATTTGAAATTAATTGAGAAAACTAAATCAACAGATCTTGAATCAAAGATTACATCATTTACAAAAAGTCTGAAAAAACAGACGGTTCTTCAATAACAAATACACTCCAACACATACAAAACATACAAAAACTAGATGTTTATTTCAATAATGTGCAGACGAAGTTTATTTTTGTCACAGGAGGAGTAATGTCTGGCCTTGGAAAAGGTGTTACAACTTCATCGATTGCCAAATTATTACAATTATCAGATCAAAAAGTTTCATGTATCAAAATAGATCCATATCTAAATTATGATGCAGGAACAATGAATCCAGTTGCACATGGAGAAGTGTTCGTCACAGATGATGGAGGAGAATGTGACATGGATATTGGAAATTATGAAAGATTTCTTAATCAAGATATTTCAAAAGATCACAACATTACTACTGCTCAAGTATATTCTTCAGTAATTGAATCAGAAAGAAAAGGAGAATATTTAGGAGCATGTGTACAAATTATTCCGCACATTACTGATGAAATAAAAAATAGAATTAGAAAAGTTGCTGAAGATGAAAAATTGGACTTCTTAATAGTAGAATGTGGAGGAACAGTAGGAGATATCGAATCATTACCATTTTTAGAAGCGCTAAGACAAATGAAAGTTGAAGAAGGTCCACAAGGAGTAATTTTTGTTCATGTAACATTAGCACCATCTTTAGATGTTGTAGGAGAACAAAAAACAAAACCCACTCAACACAGCGTACAAGAATTAAGAAGAATTGGTATTCAAGCAGACTTTTTGGCTGTTAGATGCACTAAACCATTAGAAGAAAAAACTAAGAAAAAAATTGCAATGTTTACTAATGTTACAACAAAAGATGTTTTATCATGCCATGATGCAAAATCAATCTTTGAAGTTCCTCAAATGCTCTATGAACAAGGAATTATGGATTCAATATTTACTAAATTTGGCATAGTAGGAATGGTTAACACATCAGCAAATTGGGACAAATGGAACAAAATTGCAGAAAACATGGTTAATCATGAAGAACAAAAAGTTAGAATTGCAATGGTAGGAAAATATGTCACTCTAGCAGACAGTTATGTCAGTGTAAATCATGCATTAAAGCATGCAGGTGCAGAAATTGGAAGATCAGTTAAAATTGATTGGATAGATTCAGAATCAATTACAGACTATACTCAACTATCAAATTATGATGGTATTTTAGTTCCAGGTGGATTTGGAACAAGAGGTTCTGAAGGAATTATTCAAACTGCAAATTATGCACGAGAAAAAAATATTCCTTATCTTGGAATATGTTTTGGATTTCAATTAGCTGCAATTGCATTTGGTAGAAGTGTCCTATGTTTAGAGGATGCAAATTCTACAGAAATCAACATGAATACAAAAAACCCAATTGTAGATTTACTTCCAGAACAAAAAGATGTTTCAGATATGGGAGGATCATTAAGATTAGGAGCAAACGAAGTAATAATAAAATCAAATACAAATGCACAAAAAATTTACAACTCTGAAAAGATAAGTAAACGTCATAGACACAGATATGAAATTAATAAAGAATACATTCCAGAATTTGAAAAAAATGGTTTAATTTTTTCAGCAGATAGTGACAATGGAAAAAGAATGGAGATATTAGAAATTCCTGAACATAAATTCTATCTAGGAGTACAATTCCATCCTGAATTCAATAGTAGACCAGGATTCCCCGAAGAAGCATTTTCAGCATTTGTAAAGGCAGCTGCAAATTAAAAATTATTCAATTTTTGAAATTTCATAAATTTTTTGTCGTGCATCTCTGATTGAGACTTTCTTTTTGACGTATCCTTTTTTTAGTAAATGACTTAAAGCTAATCTTACAGTTCTATCAGGAAGTAACGTTTTGTTTGCCAAATCCTTTTGAGTTAATTCACCTTCATATTCCAATGTTTTTAACAATAATTTAGAACTTGGAGGCATACTCAATAGATCTTCAGCAAGATGAACTTTTTTTGCTAGTGCAGAAATTCCTGTAGTATCTTTTTTTAATCTAATAATTTTTGCAGGAGGAATGAATTTAGAGCACTCAACAGTTTTTTTTACTTTGTATCGGTCTAAACCATCTAAAACAACCTCACAATGCAATCTTGCAGATATATCATCAATTTCTATAAAACTTGAATTAGATACAATTAATGGTCTTCTTGTTACATCAAGAGAATTTACCGAAATTATTTCAAAAACAGCAGAATCCTGAAACAATACAGGTCCACCAGCAGACATGGAATATGCTGAAGAACCAATCGGGGTTGAAACAATAATTCCATCTCCGTTATCATGCCACACTTCATCACCATTTATTCGCAAAGTGTGCTCCATCAACATTGCACTTTTAGATGAAAACACAGCAACATCGTTTAAAACAGGATAAACATTTTTTCCGTCAATTTTGACACCAAGACGTGGAACCTCTTCAATACTAAAATTTTGTTTCTTTAGAATTTCTACATATGAAGAAAATTCTTTTAATTCAATTTGAGCTAAAAATCCACTAGATTCACCTTCATTAATTCCAAGAACAGGAGATGTTGCATCAAAAGTTCTGTGAAAATAATTTCTAACTCCTTTATCACCACCTAAAACAATAATACAATCAGTGGGCTTATTTTTTGTCTTGGTGATATTGAAAGATTCAATATTGGAATCAGTTAAAATTTTTTTAATAATTTTTGATGCAGATTCAGAAGTTCCAGAACCATAAATACCAATTTTCATTATTTTACTAACCCCAAATCAATAATAAAAGAATAATGTATCATAAATCTCGAAAATCAATTAGATTGTAAAAATAAGATGCATTATTTTCAACCGCGCCTTTTTTAGGAATTTTTTGCAATCCAACAGCATTAGATTCTAGTGCAGCCTGAGCTGAGCCTGCAGCAAAACAAAATGCCCACAAAAAGTCTTTTTCCTTAATCATTGTACAAGTAAATGTAGAGCAAAAGATATCACCGATTCCGGTTGTATCATGAACGTGTTTGTTTGGTAATTTTAAAGAGTATATTCTATCTTTTATCAATAAAGAGACATCAGTTTTATTTGTCAAAATTACATATTCAATTCCTTTCTTTTGAAGTGCACGCATCATTTCATCATGTGAACCCTCAACAATATTTTGACCTTCTTCAGGATTGATTTTAATTGCATTTACATTTGTTAAGTCAAGATCAGTTTTTTTTAAAAAAATATTATTTTCAGAATCTTTTTGTCTCAAAAATCCTTGAGGATCTACAAACAAAAAATTAGAATTATCTTTAATTTTTTTCAAAACATCTTGAGAAATTTCATGAAATATTGGACTAACAATATGAGCATCAGCATCAGTGGCAGAATATTCTATAGGGTCACATTCATTTTCAATTTTTAGAGTCCTATCACTACCAGTTATTGAAATAGAAAATTTAGTAGTATTTTTGACAGAATCAGGATTGATTAAATTAATTTTATTGTCATTCAAGTATTGTTTTGGGAAATCAGGACCATATTTTGTAAAAAGATCTACTTCAAATTTGAATTCACGTGCCGTTATTCCGCAATAAGATGCAGCACCGCCAATTTGCTCATAGGAATTTCCTGCAATCGAAATGGTATCTAAAGCACAATGTGAATAAATTGCTAATTTTTTCATTTCCCTAGAATTCAGAAACAGTAGATTTAGTTTTTTGCATTAATTTTCTCCAAACATTCAGAGCACAAAATTTGTCCTTTAGAAAGATGTAATTCTACTCCAGATTTAAAGCAGATATGGCATAATCCTTCCATGTTACTCATCTAGTATTAGTAATTGTAACATTAAAGCATAAATGAAATTTTTTCATTGTTTAGGCACAAAATATCAATTTTTTTCAAAATAGCCACAAGATTATAAGTAGGCTAAATGGCTGAATTTTATGCCACTTAAACGTGCAAGTAGAGGTAGAACAAAAGGAGGAAAAGGATCTTCAGGAACAGTTCAATGTACAAACTGCGGACAAACAGTTCCAAAAGATAAAGCCAAAAAAGTTACTTCAAAACTTAATCTAGTTGAACATACATTGGCAAAAGAATTACGTGCACAAGGTGCATACATTGCATCACCAACAGTTTTGAAACATTACTGTATTTCATGTGCAATTCATTTCAAAATTCTAAAAATTAGATCTGAAGATAATAGAAGAAAACGCGGTAAACTACGATAGAAATTATTCTTTAATGTTTTTAGCTGTAAAGATCATTCTTTGAATTAATGTAATTCCTGCAATAATTACTACAATTATTACAGCATAATCCATAAAACCAATAATACCAATTATAGCAATCACCAAAAGTCTTTCAGCTCTTTCACCAATACCAATTCCTTGAAGTTTGATGTTGATTAAGTCAGATTTTGCTCTAGCATAACTAACTAGCAAAGACAAAGTTATTGCAAGCAATACCAGATATGGTTCTGCATATCCGCCAACTAAAATTCCTAAAAATATTGCAACTTCAGAAATTTTATCGAACATTGAATCAAGATACTCACCTTTTTTGGAAGTTTTACCAGTAATTCTTGCAACTTGGCCATCTACCATATCAAAGAATCCAGAAACAAGTAACAAAATTCCACCAATGATTAACCCAAATTCAATTCCCATTCCATAAACTACAGCAGAAGATAATGCAACAATAAGACCAACAACAGTCCAGAAATTTGGAGATAGACCAGTTGCAGCAAATCCCTTACCCATTTTTTCAAGAGCTGGACGCAAGGTCTCACGTAAATTATTTAACACAAATTACACCCAAAATACCATCTAATAAACTAGATTCCTAATCCAGAGCCCGTATAACTTCCAAATTAAGCCTAGTAAAAATACAATTAATTTTTTAGATTTATTGATTCTGAGATAAATTCATTGCAATCATAGTTGAGATTATTTTTGCAGCTAATGAGGCAGTAGCACCATTATCATGATAAGGATTCAATTCTACAATATCCACTCCGGTAACTTTTGTATTTTCAAAAGAATCAATCATATCAAATAGTTCTCTAGAAGTAATACCAACGGCTTCAGGATTTCCTACACCTGGAGCATATGCAGGATCTAAAACATCAAGATCAAAACTAGAATAAACAGTATCAAAAGTGGAAATATGATCTTTAATTAATGCAGGTCCTTTACCATCTCTAATCTCCTTATCAGAAACTGTTTTAATTTTATTTTCAGTAAGAAATTCTAATTCTTCTTTTACAAATGCTCTGGCTCCAACATGCAAAATATTTTCAGAACCACGTTCTTCTACAACCCTTCTCAAATAGGAAGCATGACTTAATCGTATATCTGCAAATTCATCACGTAAATCATAATGTGCATCAAAAACAACGTAACCAGTTTCTTTTGGAAAACTAGTGTAAGTTCCATAAGTAATAGAGTGTTCACCACCCAAAATGAAAAGTTGTTTTTGCTTTGCAACAAGTTCAGTAGTAATTTTTTTTAGCATATCAATCATTTCAGATGCTACAACAGTATGACGTGTATTACCTAGATCTTCAATATTTACAGATTCTAAGTCAACTCCAAGTTTGGGATGAAAAATTTCAATATTATTAAAAGAATCACGAATTGCATCAGCTCCAAATCTACAACCTGGTTTGTAAGAATGAGTAGCATCAAAAGGTACACCAAAAATTGTGGCAATAGGCTCACCGCCCTCATCAGAACCAGTGATTAAGGGATTCTTATTCATGTATAAATCAAGAAAACTCATAGTATCTACACCATAAGATTTGGTCGTTTGGAGATGTATTTTGGAAAATTCAAACCTGTAAATGGTTTATCTTTTGTTTGTTCATGAATTTCATTTATGAATTCATCAAAAGATATCTCTCTAACAGATCCAGTCTTTCTATCACGAATACTTAGATTTTCAGAATTAGCTTCCTTTTCTCCAATAACAAGAATGTATCGAATCCATTCTTTTTCAGCTTCACGAATTCTTTTTCCAATACTTTCATTTCGATCATCAATGTCAACTCTTACAGAGTTTGCAGAAATTTTATCAGTTAATTTTTCACAAAAATCATAAAATTCTTCTTTAAGAGGAATTATTCTAACTTGTGTAGGAGATAACCATAATGGAAGCATAGGTTTTCTACCTTCATGTGAATCAGTTGCTGCTTTTTCTAATAATGCATAAATGATTCTTTCAATTGCACCGCTTGGAGAATTGTGTAAGATTATTGGATGTTTTTTATTATTATTTTCATCAACAAATTCAATTCCATATCTGTTTCCATTTTCAACATCAATTTGATCAGTAGATAACGCAGATGCCTTACCTAGATTATCAATAAAATTAAATTCCCATTTCAAAACAAAATAAAAGAATTTTTCAGTCCACATTTCAACCAAAACAGGTTTACCATTCTTTTTTACTAATTCTTCAATTGTAGATTTGTTTTCATTGTAGAAATCCTCAGTGAATCGAATCGCCATATCATAATCTGAATTTTCAATTCCTAAATTAGACAGTACACTTTGAGACAAATCAAATCTAACTTTAATTTCATCAATTGCTTGTTTCATATCACCACAAAAGGCATGGCAATCAGGCATGGTGAAAGCTCTAAGACGTCTTAATCCCACTAATTCGCCAGATTGTTCTCTTCTAAAGCTATATCGCGTAAGTTCATAAAGTTTGTAAGGCAAATTTTTGAAAGACATTTGAAAATGATTTGCCATAAGGAATTGTCCAAAACAGGCAGCAAATCGAAGAAATAATTTTTTTCCATCAGAATCAATATTGTATTGTCGTGCAGGAAATCGATTAAAGTAACTTACCATACTAGGATGTTCAGAATCATACATGATTGGAGTCTCTACTTCATATCCACCATATTCTTTGACTCTATCAGTTACATATCGTTCAATTAGAGATTTCATTAAACGACCGTTTGGAAAAAATCTCATATTACCAGAATCAGATGCAGTTTCATAATCAGCTATACCCATTTTTTTCATTAAAGCAACATGAGGAGGAGGTTGATCAACATGACGCTGTTTAGCAGCTTCATACTTTGCCAGAATTTCCAATTTTGGATGTTTTGAAAAGTCAAAATCACCAATATTTGACATTGTTCCATCAGGTGACATAATTTTCCAAATAGAACGAATTTTAGATTCACCTTCTAATGCTTCAGAAGTTAATTCAGAATCAGATTCTACTGTAGGTGAATCTTTAGTTACAACCTTTGAACTTTCAGCTAATGGATGTCCTTTTACTTGTAATTTGTATGATTTAGTCCAACCAAATGGAGAATGAGAAACATCCAAATCAGATGCAGATGATTCCATTTCTTTTAACAATGAAATTGCTACAGAAGGTTTAGCAAGATTAGAACTCAAGTGAGCATAAGGATAGAGTAGTAATTTTTTACAGCCAATTTTTTGCATAGACTCTTTAATTTGAGATATTGCATTTTGAGCAACACTAGAATCATCACCATCTTCAATAGCAACAAAAACAACTACTAATTCTTCTAGTCTTTGAGTGTCAGTATTTGTAATTTCTTCTGCACTTTTAATCTCTTTTTTTGTAGGAGTATATTCAATGCTATCACAGTGTAATTGTAAAATTCGCATGACTGAAATTGATTATTGTCAGTTTAAAATCGTTAGTATTTACTTTAAATTGAAAATTATGTGCCTGAATCAAACAAATTGGAAATTTTTTACGCCTTTCCAGATATACCAAGTTCCAATAGTTCTATAGGGAATCCATTTGTTTGTGATTTTCAAGATTTCAGCATTTGTAGGATTTTCTAATCCATATAATTTTTTGATACCATTTATCAATCCAAGATCACCTAATGGAAATACATCCAATCTACCCAATCCAAATATCAAATACATTTCAGCTGTCCATTTCCCAATTCCACGAATTTTTATTAATTCAGAAATTACTTCATCATCAGACATCTTTTTAAAAATTTTAAAATTCAATTTTTTATCTACAATCAATTTTGAAATATCAAAAATATATTCTGCTTTCATTCTTGATAAGCCAACAGATTTAATTTCATTTGTAGATGAATTAACAATATCAATTGGAGTAGGGTAGGTTGTACCAAATAAATTTTTAAATTTTAAAGAAATTGATTTGCCTGCACTATCAGATATTTGCTGGGTGATGATAGCTTCAATTAATGCTTCAAAAGGATTAGAAATAGTTTTGAGTTTACATTCACCAACAGAAGAAATTATTTTTTTTAATTTTTTGTCCTTGTTTAAAACATCTAGTGCATCTTCATACATATCATATCTAAAAAGAAATCATATTTCAAGGATGATAAAATCAATTAGATATTTTTTGGCGAATTGAAATGACTGATCTAAGTACTAACCCAGACAATCCTAAATTTGTTGTAAGAAATGTAAAAGCTCTACTTAATGCATCTTCACCAAGAAAACCTTCATCATAAATCATTTCAATTGTACCCTTGTTTGTTTTAACATATGAGGTAATTAGAGAGTATGAACCCAGTTTTGGATCTACTTTTTCCAAATAAAGTCTCAATTCAATATCAGATATTTCAAATTCATCTTGAATAAAATTTCCATTTTGAAGTAAAAATTTAGTCTCATTAGGATTTTTATCTACTCTACTAGTATCATGTAAATCAATTATGTCCATACAATCAATATTCAATTGATTGGTAGATAAGTAAATTTATTTTGAAACTAAGTGTTAATTCCAATTTTTCACTAATAACATAAGTATTATTTACAGTCAATGAAAACCAACTAAAAATGGATCCGCATCAATTTCATGGAAAAGACATTCCACACATTAAATTAGATCCTAAAATGAATATTGAAGATTTAGTAGAAGTATTTGCAAATTCAGGTTTTAATGGAAGACAATTAGGAGAAGCAGCAAAACTTTATGCAAAAATGATTGAGGAAGATGCTACAATTTGTTTGACAATATCAGGTGCAATGACACCTGTGGGATTTGGTGGAATAATCAAAACTTTGATTGAAAGAGGATTTGTGGATTGGATTGTCACTACAGGTGCAAATGTGTATCATGAAGATCATTTTGCATTAGGATTACCAGTTAAACAAGGAAGTTTTGATGTTGATGACATGAAATTATATGAAAATGAAATTGTACGAATCAGAGATGTTTACATTAAATTTGAAGAAACATTAGAAGCAGAGGATCAAACAATTCAAAAGATGTTTGCCGATGATTTTCAGGATAAATCATTTACAACAGCAGAATTTTGTAATTTATTAGGTAAAAGAAGTAAAAAAATTGCAAAACATCCAGAAAGAAGTTTTATTACAACTGCATACGAATATGATGTTCCTGTATACATTTCAACAATGAAAGATTCATCATTGGCATTGAATCTAGCAGTGCATAGATTAGAAGATAAAAAATTTGATCTAGATTTTGTTAGAGAAATTATTGAACAAGCAGCAATTGTTTATGATTCCAAAAAATCCGCAATTTTAGAATTAGGTGGAGGAGTTCCAAAAAATACTGCTCAGCAAACAGGGCCACTTTTAGATCAAATTTTAAAAAGAAATGATGGAGGCCAAGAATACATTATTCAGATTACGGATGCACGTCCAGATACAGGAGGATTATCAGGGGCAACCTTACAAGAAGGAAAGAGTTGGGGAAAGATTCAAGATTCTCATGAAGGCATTATAACAGTTTATGCAGATGCAACAATCGCATTTCCAATTCTAGCATTATACGTTCTAAGTAATCAAAAAGAAAGAAAACCAAAAAGACTCTATAAAAAAATCGGACAGCTGTATGATAATTTGAGTAAAGATTACTTCAACAACCCAAAAAATAATTAAAATTTGCTAAATCTAGCACGTTCTAGTTCACGATCATCTTTAGATTCTTTTTTCCATTCCTTATAGTGATCCTTACAAAGAATTGTTTTTTTTCCTTTAGAATTTACACGTAAACCTGCATTTTCAACTTTAGTTGTATTTAGTGAACGAGCGCCATCTTGATCACAGCTTTCAACATTACATTTTGCACCTTTTGCAACAATGCCCATAAATTACTATAATCAAGATGTTATTTATACTTGAAAATTGGAATGAATTTTCAAACAATATTAAAAATTGTAGTTCAAAGAACCTGAAATTAGCCGATTAATCGTTTATAATAGGAATATTTTTTTCATAAAATATGGCTGGAGCAAATAAACCAAGTGGTTCTAAAGATTCCAAGAAAGGAAAAAAAGACAAAGGTGAAGGAGGACCAAAAAAAGCAGAAATTACTGTCATGTTAAATGAACAACAAGCCATGAAAGTAATTCAAAATGCTAAAGTCGTAACAGTTCAAGATCTTGCAAGACAAACTGGTGTTAAAATATCAGCTGCAAATGCTTTCTTAAAACAATCAGTTGCAAAAGGCACTGTAAAGAAAGTTGGTGGATATGCAGGACATCATTTGTATCAAGTAGTTTCCTCATAGAGACGTAAAACATCTCCAGGTTTAACATTCTTCAATACATCATCATTATCAGTAAATTTTCCAATAGGTGTCATTTTTTTAGCAGATTTTACATTTCCTACGTAAAAGCAAAAACTTCCAGTAGAGGGTAAAAATGCAACATCACCTTTGACAAATTCTGTTCTTGCCCTTTCAATTCCAGAATCAACATCAGTTTCAAAATATACAATACTTTGACCTAACAAATGAGAATTACCTTCCAAAGGTAAAGATCTCATTATCGTTCCAACAGTTCTTGGAGATAGATGTCTCTTTAGATCACAAGATAATTTTACTTTACCATTTATTTCCAAAATCAATTGTTTGCGGGAGACTGAAGAAGTACTCAATTTGTAGAATAAAATGATTAGATTATATAACGTTTTAAGAGAATTTTTGTACTTGTCCAATCCTGAAGAACCTCAATTAGCTACACCTGAAACTGAAATTACTGAAGGTGAAGTAGATGCAAATTTAGGATTAAACAAAGCTTTAGACACTTATCGAAAATTGATTGAAAAAAAGGATGGCGCAGAACCACTATCTGAAAAAGATCAAGCAGCTCTAGAGAATAGAATTAAAGAAATTGAAGATAGAGAAGTTGTAGAAAAAATCGAAGATCATGATCCAGTTGAAATTCCTTGTGAAAAAGGAAAAATCACTATTGGTCCTCCAACACTTACAAGATTTGAACAGGCAAGAATTATGGGTGCAAGAGCTTTACAATTATCATTAGGAGCCCCACCATTTATCACAATACCAAAAAGTGCAAGGATCTCTTTAGATATTTCAATGGAAGAATTAGAAAAAAAAGTAATTCCAATTACCATTAGGAGAGTTTTACCAAATGGAGATTACCAAAACATCCCAATTGATTATTTTCTATAAAGAACCAATCGTCGATAAAACTTAAAAGAACAAAAAATTTTGGAATGTTGTATAATGCTCATGGAAGACGCAAATGAACCGAAAGGTCAAGAGCAGACCGAAATAAACATTGGAAACGATCCAGTAATGCTCACTGCAGTAGACGTAGTATCAAAACTCATGAATCAAAATAACATTGTGTTGAAAGCAAGAGGAAATGCAATTCCTAATGCAGTGGCAGTAGCAAACATAATTACAGAAAAAATGTTAAAAGATGTAACAAAAGTTGGCAAAATTAATTTAGATACAGTTGAGAAAGCAGGAATTGGAAAAATGACATCCACAGTAGAAATAATTATCAATAAAATTTAGTAAACGCTGCCAGGACCTTTTAAAAGCATATTCTCACATTCTTTACAAACTTGTTCATCAATATCAGATTCTAAATTATGATGAATTTCACATATCAACAAGCTTGATTTAATATAATTACATAGTCCAATAAATTTAGAAAGGCTAGAAGGAGTATAAGCTAAATCAGAAGCAAGGTTTTGGCATAATTCATCAATTAATTCTGCAACTTGTTTTTCAGATAATAATTTTGCAATAAGAGAAGGATCACCTCTAGTACCTCTAATGTAATTGCTTATGGCAGCTTGAGTCACTCCAAGCATTTTAGAAATTTCATCTTCTCTAATATCATGTTCCTCAGCCAATTTTTTTGCTAAAATTGCCCTTAATGCAGGAATTAATGTTTTAGATTCAATTTCAGCAGGAAGTAACATGTTTTGAAATCTGAATATCGGAATTTAAAGTTTCCAGTGATAAAAAAGATCAATATACAATCTAGGCATATCTATTTTAATTTCAAATCTAATCAAAGATATTGGAAGATTTTTCTAGAAAAATATATCAAATTTTAGAAAAGTCATGTGATTTATCAGAATCGAAATTGATTGCATTATCTGGAGGTTTAGACAGTTCAATTCTAGCACATTATATTAAAAAAAGAGAATCTAAAGGAATTGCCATAATTTCAGAAGATTTTGTTTCTACAGATCTTACATATTGTCAAATTATTTCAAAAGAAACAAAAATTCCACTGACGATTTATAATGTAACAACTTCAGAGATACTTGAAGCAGTTGAAAGTACAATTAAAATTTTAAAAAATTTCAACGACATAGAAATTAGAAATAATGTTGTAATGTATTTAGCAATTAAATGGGCTAAAGAAAATGATTACAAATCAATTATCACTGGTGATGGAGCTGATGAATTATTTGCAGGGTATAATTTCCTTGTAAATAAACCTGAAAACGAATTAGATTCAGAAATAAAACGAGTTTGTTCAATAATGCATTTTCCTAGCCAAAAAATTGGGGAGGAATTAAAAATCAAAGTAGAATCACCGTTTCTAGATGAAGAATTAATTAAAATGGCTAAGGAAATTCCATCAAATTTAAAAATAAAAGAGGAAAAAGAAACTAGATTTGGAAAATGGATATTACGAAAAACATTTGAAAATTACTTACCATCTCAAATAGTTTGGAGAAAAAAATCACCTATGCAAGATGGGGCAGGTACTGTAGGTCTGACTAATTTATTTGAATCAATAATTAATGAAGAAAAATTTGTTGAAAAGAAATTAACAGTAAAAAAGGATGATGACGTTGTTATCAGAACTAGAGAATCAATGTATTATTATGAAATTTTTAAAAAAATGTATGGAATGCCTGTAGACAAAAATGCTGAAACACAGTGCCCATATTGCAAACATGAAGTTATGGATTCAAAATTTTGTAGAATGTGTGGAGCGTTTCCAATCTAAACATTATTTTTGTATTTTCGTGGTTTTTTTATGAAAATTTTTCTACATCCATTACAACAAAAGTAGAAATTTTTACCCTTATGGTCATGAATTAAAGCAATATCTTCATCTAATTCAATTCCACAAACAGGATCAACTGGCACAAATTTTTTTATTTTTAAATTCTATTTATAGATTCAGTAATAGAAATCACCAATAGATGAATTAGTTTGGCAAAATAAACAGATTTTAAAAAATATAATTATCCAATTTCAAGAAGTCAATTTTTTAACTAATTCAACAAAATCAACGTCGGATATTGGAGGAATTTTCATAATTTCTAAATTTTCAGATACATGTTCTGAAGATTTTTGTCCTACTAATGGAGCTAACACACCAGGTGAAGAACGAATAAATTGTAATGCACGTAATGAGGATTTCAAATCATTAAATTCAGGCATTACTCCAGGAGCTAATAATCTACCTTGCATAAATGGAACACTTGTAAAAACACCAATTCCTAAAGTTACTGCAGATTCTAAAATTGAAACAGATTTGTCTTGAATGGTTTGATTTTTTTGAAGTAAAGCTTGATCATAACTCATATTGTAAGGTAATTGAATGAATTTGAATCCATGATTTTCTCCACCAACATTCTTTGCCATGTTAACAATATCCTCTAAAGAAAGATATTGAGGATTATCATTTTTTACTCTAAAACATTCCCATGTTGCCATTCCATAAAATTTTATTTTCCCTTCATCACGTTTTTGTTCATATAATTCAAAAACAGATTTTAATTTTTCTAGAAATTGTTCTTTACTAATATCATTAATTTGTCCTTCAATACCATTATGTAAATACATTAAATCAATGCATTCGAGATCCAAATTTTTTAAACTTCTATCCAATTGATCAGACAAATATGAAGTAGTCATACAATGATACCCAGAAGTAATATCGCCTTCTTTGACAATACCTGGTTTTCCTAATTCTCGCATCACATATTGCATAAAATCTTCTTTAATGTCTGCATCATTTGTGACGTATCCATTTTTACTACTAACAAATATTTGATTTCGATGGATTTTTTCTTCCTGAATTAATTCTGAAATTGCCTTACCAACAGAACGTTCAGCCTTTTGAGCACGATAATTGATAGCAGTATCAATTACATTAACGCCTGATGAAACTGACTGTTTTACAGCATTTTTTACCAATTCATCAGTTTGATTATCAGGATTACCAAGATAGGTTCCAATTCCGATATTAGAGAGGTGTAAATCTTGAAAAATATTAAAATTTTCAGGATTAACTGTAGAATTTTTTGAAAATTCTTTTGTTCCTTCAGATGTTGCAAATCCAGAAACCATGAATTTATTAAAAATTAACTAAATTTATGTATGTTTAGAGAGGGAATAAGAAACCAATTACAAACAAAATGCCAGTTAGTCGACTAAACTTTAAACTCAATGACATGAAAGGTTCCAAATTTTTAATTGATTCAAAATTTTTCTGCAATCCTATTCCAGATTTTATCATCAATGGAAAGCTCAATAAACTAATCAAAGTCAAAATAGGAAAATAATTCAAAATGACACCAATTAGAATAACACCATAAGCAACGGCTGGAAAAATCCAAAATAATTTTCTTGCCTTGTCTTTTCCAGCAGCTATGACTAATGTTTTTCTGCCTTTGGATTTATCGGCATCATGATCCGGAAAAGATGCAATAAACAAAACTAATGAGGATAAAGTTCCAATTACAATTCCAGCTAAAATTGATTCTACATTAACTAGACCAGATTGAATGTAAAACGTTCCAATTACAATCATAGAACCCTTTACTGCAACAAAAAATTCACCTAAACCAGAGTCTACAATTTTTGTAGAATAAAAATAGATTGAAACAATTGCAAATCCCAAAATTATTGCAATTAAAATTCCATATGTAATAACAAAGTAACCGCCAATTAAAGAACCAATTACTAAGAAAATTATTCCGGCACGATAAACAGAAGATGGTTTTAGCAATCCCTCAGGCAATACACCTGTGCCACCACTCATTTTAGTTCGAGTTGTTTTAGTATCTATACCTCGTTTGAAATCCCAATAATCATTAAGCAAATCCACACTAGCGTGCAATGCCATTACACCTGCAAATGTCAGAATAGCATCAAAGTAACCTATAGAACCATTTAGGGACCAATTTAATGCCAATCCAGTCATTACTGCAATTACAGAGGCTAACAGAAAACGTACTCGAATTACACGTAACCAAACTGAAATCATATGTGACAAAGCCATTTTTTACTATAAAATTTGTTAGTTTCTGCTTTAACCAAATTTTATATGAAAATATTTGGAAAGATAGTCATGAGGTTTGGAAAGATTCAAGAAAATGAAAACATCATTAAATTCAATTTAGAATTAAAATGTACTAACTGTGGAAAAAAAGTTCCAGGAGGAATGAAAACAGGTGAAAAATTTTATGAGACAGATGAATTTTACAACGAATTAGAGCAATTTAAAAAAACTTACCTTTGTGGCGTTTGCAGAGACAAAGAAAGATTAGATAGTTAAATTTTAAACCAAAGATTCATCATCGACTTCAATAGGTTTTCTTCCCATAAATCCAGATTCTTTATCATGCCAAAATTTTATTTCAGTTTCACCATGTTTCCAACACAAACAAACTTCTTCGTCAAATCTTTTAGAAGGAAAATCAAGTAATCCTTGATCAATACTTTTTATCATCACGCCAGTACTTTCTAGGATTTCGACTGACTGATAAAATTTAGTAATTGCAGTATTGAGTTTTTGTTTTAATTCCATATATTTTTCAAAGGAATTAGTAGTAGAAACAGTCAGTTGTAATTCTTTTTCAATTTTTGTAATATCATTTTTTTTGGCTAAAGAATATTCAAATTTTTTAATTACATCAGGCAATGCTTCATTTGCCTCTTTTGCTGTAAAAAATGAAAACATATTTCCTTTCAAAAAACCTTGATTAAAAATCTTAGGCGCAAATTTATTAATCATAGATTTCACACAATAGTATGAGCGAAGATCCTTTAGAAGCAATAATTGTACAAACAATCAATGGTGCAATAGCAACAATTCCAGGTTATCTTGAAGAAATTAAACAAAGTAACGATACACTAAAAGTAAAAAATCCAGAAGAATTTGTTTATGGTATAGTGATGGGAATGGCATTAGGAATGAGTGGAGCAATATTGAGTGCTCAAGAAAAACCACCAACCCCTGAAGATCAAATGAGAGTTAGAGATATCATTTACAAGCACATTCCTGAAATTCGTGAAAGAATTTTTAATTGACAGAATTTACAGAATTAGAAATTAGTTTTCTGAAATCAATTGAGGAAGCGAGAATTGCTACATCAAATAACAATATACCACATGTAAAGCCAGTTTCATTCGTATTTTATGAAAATTCAATAATTGTTGCAACAGACTATAACACAAAATCATTTCAAAATATCAAGAATAATCATCATACCAGTATTGTAATCGACAAATATGTGCCAGGAAGTCACAAAGCAATATGCGTGCAAGGAGTCGTAAAAATTATTGAATCAGGAGTAAAATTTACAGAATTTTACAAAATATTTTTTGAAAAATTTCAGTGGGTCAGAAATGACCCATGGAAAGAAAATGAAGCCCCATTTTTACAAATTATTCCAAATCATCATACAAGTTGGGGATTGAATTAAAAAAATTATTTTATCTTATATCTTAAAATCGCCAAAACAGAATCATCAATTTCAAGTTTTTTAATGATTTTTGGAGACATGGCAAACTCAATTTTACACGATGTTTTTTTTGCCTCTTCGAGCATTTTAAGAATATTTTTGAATTGAGGTTTTGTATGAAAAACAGTAGAAACAATTAATGTCTCTACACTTCCAATTTTTAATGCACGATGAATGACATTGTTCCTTTTAGCAGTTAGACCTTCTTTAACTAATTTCTCATATTTTTGCATCAATTCTTCCATGTGTTTTTTTCGGTATTCATAGAGATGATGAATAATTATTTTATGAATATCAGTTACAGAAGTATTAAAAGACAATCCTTCAACAAATCGACATTTAGAAGTAAGTTCAGAATTTAATTCGTCATAAAATTCTGTTTTGCCATTTCCACTACCACCTAAAAGAATCAATTCAGAATTATCAGACATCAGTCTAACTTTATTTGCAACTTTTTTGAAAAAGACATGAATTTTTGTTTGTCTAGCTCGTAAAAATCTTCCTTGACTTTGTCCACCTTTTTTATGCCTTCCTTGTAAATCAATTTTTAATTTGGATTCTTGAATAATTTGACTTCCAATGTATTTTTGTATTCGTGCAGTTTTTTGATCAATAGTAACTACTAAAACACTATAATTTGTTTTAAGAATATCAGAAAAAGGTTTCACATATGGTTTTTTGCTAACCATGTAGACATAAGGTAATTTTTTAGAAGTACCAATTACTTTAAGATGAATTTTATCATTTATTATCCATCCAAATAGACATAATGTTTTTGTAAACTTACCAACAGAAACAGGATTTTTTTTTAATTCTAATATTTTACTTTCAATTTTCTTTTTAATTTTTTCAACAGATTCAGATCTTTTTGTTTCTTGTAATAATTGAATTGTATTTTGCCCCTTACCATAAGGATAGTAAACAGATAGACAAGGACCCTTAATTTCCTTTAATTCAAATAAAAATTGGTTAATGGATAACCATTCAGCAGGTTCAATTTCAGAATAGTCAAAAACAGACACAAAAATGAGTAAAATTACTTTTTTTATAAGAGTTTGAAAACAGTGATCAAAATGCCCAATTCATTGAGAGGTGTTTACTAAAAGCCCAAAATTAGTGATATTTTGGGTCAAAAAGGCGTTTTTTTTGAATAAATTTGAAATAGCTTATATACTAATAGCGTTGTGAAATACTGTATTATTTTGGTTCAAGAAGTTTCGAATATGGATACACTTTGTGGTCGTTGCGGAAAACACGGCATTACCACAGATACTGTAACAGGTGAAAGATTTTGTGGTAAATGTGGATATGTCATTACAGAAACTTTGCAAGATGCAGGTCCTGAATGGAGATCATTTTCAAAAGATGGAGGAGCTGATCCAACAAGAACTGGTGCACCAACATCACTAACAATGCACGACAGAGGACTTGCAACAATTATCAATCCATTAAACAAAGATGCATCTGGAAAACCATTATCAACTTCAATGAAAAGTACTATCGAACGTCTTAGAACATGGGATAGTAGAAGTAAAGTAAATGCATCATCTGATAAAAATCTCAGACAAGCATTAAGCGAATTAGCAACTTTAAAAGACAAACTTTCACTTTCAGATTCAGTTATAGAAAAAGCAGCTTACATTTACAGAAAAGCCTTAGAAAAAGGATTAGTTAAAGGACGTTCCATTTCTGCATTAATTGCATCAGCATTATATGCTGCATGTAGAGATACTGAAACACCAAGAACCCTAAAGGATGTAGCAGATGCAGGAAACATTAAGAAAAAAGATATCGCAAGATGTTATAGATTACTACATAGAGAATTAGAATTAAAGATGCCAGTGGTTGACCCAACACAATGTGTTGCAAAGATTGCAAGCAAATTACAAATTTCTGAAAAAACTAAACGTTACGGAATTAAAGTTTTAAGAGAAGCACAAGAACATGAAGAATCTGCAGGTAAAGACCCAATGGGACTTGCAGCAGCTGCATTGTATTTATCATGTGTCAAAAATGGCGAAGATAGAACTCAAAGAGATATTGCAGAAGCTGCTAACGTAACAGAAGTAACAATTAGAAATAGATACAAAGGACTGAGATTAGATCAGAGTATTGAGAGGTAGAATGAGATAATGCCACAAACAAAACCAGTAATTGCAATTGTAAATGTTGTTGCATCAGCAACTATTGATCAAAAATTAGATTTAGTAGATATTACAAAAAAATTCCCAGATGTAGAATATCATCCTGAGCAATTCCCAGGAGCAGTATTTAGATTAAAGAATCCAAAAACTGCAACACTGCTATTCAGTTCAGGTAAAATGGTATGTACAGGTGCCAAATCTCAAGAATTAGCAGAAACAGCTGTTTCGAATGTTGTAAAAATATTAAGAAAAGGTAAAATTAAAATCAAAAAAGACGCCGTAGTCTCAATTCAAAATATCGTATCTTCAATCAATCTTGGTGGCAAAGTCAACTTGGAGCAAGCAGCAAGAACATTACCAAGAAGTATGTACGAACCTGAACAATTCCCAGGTTTGATTCACAGAATGCTTGACCCAAAAACTGTAATCTTGATTTTTGCATCAGGAAAACTTGTTTGTGTTGGTGCAAAACTTGAGAAAGAAATTCACCGTTCAGTTCATCAAATCCACAGTCTATTAGAAGAAAAAGACTTGATGGTTTACGATTAAACTAGAAATTATTTATTCAATTTTTAACGGAATATCTATACTGCCAAAACTTTCGTTTACTCTAAAATTATAGCTCTTGGAAGGATCATATTGAAATTGATTTCCACCATATCCAATATTTGGTCCAAACATCATATTGAAGATAACTGAGGTACCAGGATTTATTGGAATTTGACCAGATACAAAATCCATACCAGCATATTTGAA
>REGF01000005.1:22236-26195 GCA_003702465.1 Candidatus Nitrosomarinus sp.
CCTGCATTATTTTTAATCCAGGATGGAACTTTTTCAACAGATGAAGACATACGGTATTTTGGATCTATATTATCAAGTAATGACTGCATATTTTGACCAGATATTTTTACAATTGCAGCTGAAAATATATCAGATGTTGAGCCATCAGGCATTGTAAAATCAACATATTTTGCATATACAGTATCACCAGGCATTGAAACCAATCTATTTTTTACAGTATCACCAGAATCAGCAACAAAAACACGGCCTTTGAAAATACCACTATAAACTCCTGTTTCTACAACTTGAATTTCAAGACCATCAGGAGAAGAGTCAGACCATACAGAAATTGTAAATTTATCAGCAAAATTAGGATATTCTTTTTTATTCATATCATTATCATGTACGTAAATATCAACAAAGGAATTTGAAGAAATAATTTCTTGTTTCCAATACATTGTACCAACGTTTGATGATTCAGCAAAAGCCACAGGAATTGAAAAAGCTAGTAACGGGACTATTAAAAACAAAATATTCATAAAATTTTTTTTCTTTTTAATTATATAAAATGTGGAACTAGTTAGCAATAGTGCTAACTAAATAAAAATAAAATAAGAAAAAGAGTCTTATTCTAAGTCTAGGTGAACATCCAATTTACCAAATGGTTCATTGATTCTGAAAGTATATGATTTTGAAGAATCATATTCAAATTCAGTTCCTCCATATCCAATATTTGGACCAAATAGAATATTGAATTCCTTGGCCGTTCCAGGATTTAGATTTATTTGTCCACTAGTGAAATCCATACCGGAATACTTGAAAGATTTGGAACCATCCCAAACATCATAACTACAGATTGCTGGACTTGTACAGTTCAAACTTACAATGCCATTGGAAGTGTTTTCTGCCAACATTCGAATATTCAAAATTGGTTGTCCAGTTGGACTAATTTCAAATGTGTTGCCTTCAGAATTTACACCAAACCACCAGTAGTTAACTGGTCCGACTTGCATTAATTCAGCACCAGTTTTGTATGAATGAACTAGAATTTCTTGTTTAATTGGTTTTTCACAATCAATTCTCTTGTATGCCTTTACTATCTCTGAACATTTTTCCAGTTCAGCTTCTAATTCAGCAAGAACTGGATCATCACCTGAAGATGCAGATTTTTGCTCTTTTTTAGATGATGCCATTTCAGTTGCAGCCTTTGCAACATCGCTGGCTTGTTCAGGCAATACTTTCATGATTCCTTCTTTGATCAAGAATTGAATTCCTTGAACAAATGAATCGTCATCAATTGTTCCTTCTGCCCACCAACCTGCATTGTTTTTAATCCAAGATGGGATTTCATTACTAGAACTTACTCCTTGTGTGGTTGGAGGAATTTCCATGATTCCTTCTTTGATCAAGAATTGAATTCCTTGAACAAATGAATCGTCATCAATTGTTCCTTCTGCCCACCAGCCTGCATTGTTTTTTACCCAAGATGGTACTTCTGCATATACAGATGATACACTTGAGCCAACAAGCAACAGTACAGCAATTGTTGAAATTGCAGTAATGAGAGTTTTCATTAATGAGGAAAAGGGTTAATTGTATTTAAAATGGTGCTAAATCAGTTTCTAGTGCTAACAAATTTAGCAAAAAACGCAAAAAACATAGTGCCAAATCAAAACAAAATAAGAGTTCTTTATATGCAAATCGAAGACGAAGGACGTAGTATGACGAAAATAGTACAAAATGAGGAATTTTGAGATTTGATGCAAAATCACCATAAAGAACTGAATCATAAAGAGATCAAAGAATATGTTTGTGAAAGATTTGAAAATGTCAAAATAAATAACAAGGTAAAATATTTAGTTGAATTTCAAGCTATGAATAAATTTTTGATAATGGCTCACAGTCAAGAGCAACTAAAAGTATTAGGAAGAATTGTGGCTAGTAATAAAAAAGTTAAATTTTCAGAGATGTTAGTTGAGTATGAAAAAAATCTTAAACTTTGTTTAGAATTCCAACCAACAATAAAAACACACAGCAATGTAATTATGCACATGTTTGGATTTTTTTCCAAAGAATTTTCAGAATTAGAAAGAGACAAATTTTTTGAATTATTGACAAATTATAAAAATGAATTAATCACAATTGGAGACATATTAGCAGAAATTCATCCAATTTTATTTAGATTCAATCAAACATATCTTGCAAGTCAAACGTACTTTTTATTATATTCAAATCCAGATAGTGGAAACATATTCAAAATATTAGATGCAAAAAAAAATATAACTTAATCTCAAAAAAATCAAAATAAGCCATTAAAACAAGAATGTAGAATGAAACTTATGCTTATAATTAAATGATAAAATTCCAATATGAGATGTTATGGTCACTCATTTCACAATGTCAAAATTGTCATAATATCTGCATACATTATTTAATAAAAAATACTAGACAATGTACTCATTGTAAAAAATGAAAACACAGATTATGTAAAATCAGTAGTGTATACAGGTCTAGCACCTGGAGGTACTTCTGCAGAAGCAGATTCAGATACAGGCTTACCTTTAACTTGATAGACTCTTACTTTGTGGAACACATTGTGAGATGAGAATATTGCCAAACCTGCTATTGCAGAACCAATGAAATTTCTGATAGTTATTTCCAAACTTGGTTCTGATGCAACCAGTGAAAGCTCAAACACAACATAAAAGTTATCAAATAACCAAAATGCAAGTGTTATCCAAGCCAGAATTCCACCTATAAGGTAACCTAGCCTAGCTTTTTGTTTAACAAAAGATATGGCAAATAGAATAGATGCATACCATATGATTGAACCAATGAGCCAAGTTATTTCCCAAACATCTGTTCTATCATCTAACCAATAGTATGTCGTACCAATAAAGGCCATTGCACATAAGGTAATTAAGAGAATTTTTTGATTCATCTTGTATGAAGTTTTTTCTCCTTCAGATTTAGAAATAGAATTGAAAGCCTTTGCTTCCTCTCTAGCAGTTTGAATTGCTTGAGTCATATGTTTTAATTTTACAGGAATCAATTTTTGTGCAGTGGTATCTTTAACTATAGAATCATGAACTAAACTATCAACCAATGGTCTTGCCAAGGATGCTTTGACTGGAGTAACTAAATCAATCCAATATGAAGAAAGTCTAGGAGTTAAAAATGGGATTTGTATAATTGTAAGATTTCGATTAAGCATTGAAGAATATAATCTCATCATTTGTTCATATGTCATGATATCAGGTCCGCCAATTTCCAAAATTTTTCCTGTAGTGTCAGGATTTTTCATTGCTCCAATTAAATAATCAACAACATTTTCAACTGCAATTGGTTGTGTTTGTGATTTAACCCATTTTGGACATACCATGAAAGGTAATCTTTCAACTAAATATCGCAGCATTGCATAAGATCCACCTTCAGCACCAACAATAACAGATGCTCTTAATTCAGTTACAGGAATACTTCCACTTGCTAAAATTTTTCCAACATCATGTCTACTTCTCATATGTTTTGATAGTTCTAAACCTTCATTTACCAAACCGCCCAAGTAAATGATTCTCTTTACACCAGATGCAGTTGCTGCTTTAAGAAAATTTTGAGCCTGTTGTTTTTCCCTATTTGCAAACTCACCCCATTCCTTTTTTGAACCCTCCATAGAATGAAGTAAATAAAAAGCAGTTGTAATTCCTTCAGTAGCCTTAGTTAATGATTTAACATCAAACGCATCAGCCTGTATACGCTTAACTTTTTCAGTATCTGGATATTTTGACCTGGACATTGCTGATACAGTAAATCCAGAATCAGTTAATTGATGAAGTAGTTTTTTTCCAATAAAACCACTTGCTCCAGTTACCAAAATATCATATGGTTTTGTTTGCGTAGTAAGCTCAGACAAAATTAGAACACGTCACTTAATTTTTTTAGTTTTCTCAAATCTGTAATTTCTATATCACTACTTCTAGTAA